>JAFQUG010000132.1 GCA_017408625.1 Clostridia bacterium
ACAGGTCGGCAAAATCGTCTTGCGTGAGTATCTTTATCTTGTAGGGACCGGCGTCCCCGACGGTCCTTTGACAGAGCACGTCCACGTCGGGCAGAAAATACTCCGCCATAAAGCAGATCTTCTGTCCTTTTGCCATCAGAGTCTCGTTGAGCACGTGCAAATGCGGCGTTTCAAACAGATGCTCCACGGGATATTTGTTTATGTAGTTTTCGGCGATCTGGCGGAATTCGGGCGACACCGATGCCACCACGTTGTTTCCGTATGACACGAGCTGACAGGAAAACGGGAGCTTGAGATACCGCCTTGCGCCGTCACTTTCGTGCGACGTGACGATGATGTTCTCACTCTTTTCAAAGTCCGTAGGCTCGGCGCAAAGGTCGATGGCAGATTGCGCCATGGCGATCTTCAAAATTTCTTGGTTGGTCATTTTCTTATCTCCGCAAATTCTGCAAATTATGGCTCGCCATACTCCTCTAAGGGGAACTTAACTTCCTTTTTGGGCGTGCCGAACTCGGGGACACCGTTCTCGTCAAAGGTAATGGGAGAGATCCAGATCGAGCGTCCGCTCCAGCCTGTGCCCGAGACAAGGTTTGCATGATAGATCATCCACACGCTGCCGTCCGATGCCTGACAGAACGAGTTATGACCCGGGCCATAGCAAACGCCCGGACGCTTTCTGAATACCGGCTTGCGCTCCTTTTCCCAATGCTCGGGATTCATGGGGTCGTCACCCGTCAAGGTCAGCATACCAAGGCAGTAGTCATCCGTCCAGCTGCCCGATGCGGAATACACAAGGAAGGTCTTACCGTCGTGCTGCAGCACGGCCGGCCCCTCGTTGATATAGGGCTCGCCTACCTTTTCCCAGCTGTACTCCGGAACGGACAGGCAAACGCGCTCGGAATCAATGGTGCAAGGATCGCTCATGTGTGCAATATAGATATTCTGCGCCACGTTGACGTCGCCCTCCCAGCCCGACCAGATAAAGTAGAGCTCTCCGTTTTGCTGCATGACCGTGCCGTCGATCGCCCATTTGTTGCTCGGGTCGGTGATCTGTCCTACCATTTCAAAGCGCTGCATGGGGTCCTGCGACGTACCCTTGAGCACGTACATGCGGTGGTTGTGGTTATTACCATCGTCGGCCGCTACGTAAATGTACCACTCGCCGTTGATATAATGCAGCTCGGGTGCCCAGTATTCGTGCGAATACATGGTGCCCTCGGGGGCAATATAGATGCATCGTCCGCTTTGCGAAAGCTCCGAGATAGAGGGCACTTTTGCAACGCTGACGCCATTCCCTGACGAGTAGCAATAGTAATACGCGCCCTCATGCTCCACGACCCAGGGGTCACCGCCGCCGTCGTGAATGGGGTTTTGAACGGTGATGTACACGGTAGTATCCTCCTCTGTTGCAAGTTCGGTTTCGGGTTCTGTTGCAGCCTGGGTTGTCAGGGACTCTGTGTCGGGCTGCGCGGGCGTATCCCCTTCCTTGCAAGCTGCAAACGAAAGGATCATGGCTGCAAGCAAAAGCAGCACAAGTATGCGATAATAAGTGTTCATGTCGTCTCCTTGGATGATTTCTGTCTTATTTTCTGAATTCGTACAATCGGTACAGCTTTTTGGAAAGCTTGCCCGCGTAAACCGATGCGAAGATGCGCTTTTCCATGCCACGCAGTTGGTCGATATATGCCATCGGAGTCATTTCATGCTCCATAACAAAGCGTAAATCCTTATTTTGCAAAACGCCCGGATCATCGATTCCGTACACAGTGGTCACGCCCACGTCGTTGATGGGGTTTTTATAGCGCGACATTTTGGCGGCAAAGGTGGTATAGCAATCCATAAGCAACGCAACCTTGTCAAAGTGATTGCCGATTGTACCAAGGACGGCACGCAGCTCGTCCTCGGTCAAATGCATGCTTACGCCCTCCATGATCAAGATCGCCATCTTGCTCTGCGGAATTTGCGAAAGCCACGCCTCGGGATCTCTTGCATCTCCTGCCAGCATCCGGTAGCGCCCGTCCTCGGTATAATAGCGTTTTCTTTCCTCAATGACCTCGGGAAAATCCACGTCGTACCAGATATGGTGACTCTCCCCTACGCGCAACACGCGGCTGTCCATACCGCAGCCGACATGAATGATCACCGCGTCATCGGCATTCTCCATTTGCTGCTTGACCCAAGCGTCAAAGACAGCCGAACGAATGCCCATATAGTACGCAAGATATTTGGATTTTGACTTCCCCTTGAGCGCAAATTGCTCCGCCTGCCAGATCTCCTCGGCCTTTGCATCATGCAAAAACAAGCCCTTTTTGCTCACGTAAGCCTTGCCGTATAAAGGGATATATAGCGTTTTGTTGACATTATTCATGGTTTGCTTCACAATTGATTCCCCCGTTCAAAAAGTCGTCCGCCTGTTCTCTGCTCTTGAATATGATCACACGTTTATCGCGGTATTTCTCAAGCAACGCAAGCACCTCGGGGCGTTGCTGTTCGCCATAGCCTTTGATAAACGCGATAAACTCCGCATCCTCTTCGGTTTCGATCCACGGCATATCCTCGCGCGGCTTTGCGCGTCGCGCACGAATGCCGTCTAAGCAAACGTCAAGCGGATAGTCCAGAAAGATCACGGTATCGCACGCTTGCATGCGCAACTCCATACTCGCGCCGTAATTGCCGTCAATGATCCATGCGTCGGTATCAAGCGCGGCGGAAAGGCGACTGAGAAATACGCTTTTTTCCACCGTGGTTTTGTCCGCATTCCAGTACATCATGTCAAGATAATGCAGCGGAATGCCCGTTTTTTGATGCAATGCCCTTGAAAAGGTGCTTTTTCCGCTCCCCGGGCAGCCGATGACAATGACTTTTTTCATTTTCATTTCATTCACTTTCTCTATACAAATAGCACCCCGGCTCGTGAGAATAGTTTTTGGTCGTGCATATCTAAAGCTCTCTTTCGTTCATTCCATCAAGAAGTCATATACAATTTGGTTAAAGTCACTCGCTTCTTCATATGCGGCATGGCCCAAGCCTTCGTACATATGCAATCTGCAGCCGATTCTCTTTGCCATTTCCTCGGATGCCTCCCCTGTGACCACCTTGTCCAGTCTGCCGCCTATGACAAGCGTCGGACACTTGATTTCACCCAAACGCTCATAAGTATCACAAGTCAGGCAGGATTTTGCCAGCGTGACAAAACGATCGACGTCGCGAGGCTTTTGCAAAATGGTCAGCAGCGGCATGAGAGGGCGGTATTTTTTGACGTACGTCTCAGAATACATTTTCTCTGCCATGTCCGCAACCAGCTCCTTCATCGCGCCGCGCTTTGACATATCGATCCAACCGTCAATCACACGCGCGACGGTCTCGTTGTTTTTGGAAAGCGTAACGGCAAGCACCATTCTTCTGACCAAATCGGGACGACCGATGGCAAGATGCTGCGCAATCATGCCGCCCTGCGACACGCCAAGCACGTCCGCATTCCGGATACCCAAAGTATCCATAGCCACAGCGACGTCTGAAGCCATCTCTCCGACCGTGATACCGTCATGCAAGACGGGCCTTCGATCAAACAGATATACTTTATAGTCCTTTGCGAACATGCGATACATATAGGCAAGAGACACCGCAGCGCCCTTGATGCCGCGCGTATTCAGCCCTTGGATCATAATCAGCGGCTTTGCCCCGCTGCCAAATGTGATGGTATCAAACTGCATATTCTGAAGAGTCAGCTTGGATTCTTTTGCATGATACAGCATCTCAAATACCTCTCAATTATTTTTTGATGGGCAGCAGCATGCGGGTCTGCTTTTTATATGCGTCATATCCCTGCTTGCGCGACTGCCGCTTTTCCGCCATGGGGATGCTGACCGCCAAAAACAGCACGGTATTGGCAAGTGCGCCTGCGGCAAGATACCACGCATGCGGTGCGGCACAAACCCAGACTCAACGCGCGATAGGTCACAACGCCCACCACAGCGGCGATCACATATACCAGCGTCACGGCAACAAAGCTTGCCGCACGGTTTTGTTTGAGTGAGTTCATATCTTATCCTCTCAATGTTGCCATCTAAACTCATTATATCATGTTTTTCTCCGTACTTCAAGGGCTTTTTCGTTGACTTATCAGAAAAAGCAATGACCGAGGAGCATGCTCCTCGGTCTGTCTTTTATCTCTTTTTAAAAATGATAAGCTCGGGATTCTCACCGTTCTCCTCATAGGAGCAGATCAGCAAAAAGTCCATATTGCCCGCGATTCCGTAGCATATTCCCGCTTCGCCCTCCAGTTGACTTCCGAGATACGCAGCGTGATCATTCAGGAATTTGACCCTCTCACCGTTTGGCAAACGGTATTCCAAATTGACAAACTCACCGGGCAGTACGTTCAAGTTTTTCACAAAAGGTAAGTTCTCCATGCGCAAAAGCGCATTGAATTCGCCGACAAGCTGCTGCTTGAATTCCTCAAACTTCTCTTTTCCGCCGATCTCCATATAGCGTTTCCAAACGTCAAGCGTATATTCGCCGTCAGCATAGCACCACCTGCAATAGTCCTCGTTCAGAAACCCATTCTTTTCATGGCTGATGCTTTCATGATCAAGCCGCATGCCGCAGCATTCGCAATACAACTCTCTCGGTGCGCCAAGCAATGTATTGATCGATACGTCCAATTCCTTGGAAAGCAGCTTGAGTGTCTCGGTATTGGGGACTGTTTCGCCATTTTCCCAACGGGATACCGCCTGTCTTGTTACAAACACTTTTTCCGCAAGCTCCTCTTGAGAAAGCCCTTTCTTTGCTCTGAGCTCCCGAATGATTTCCTTTGTTTCCATTCTATCACCGCCTTTGGGTCGATTATATCACAACACGGCTGATTTTGCAAGCAACTCCCTGTTGCACAAAAGGGTCGGGCTAAAGCCCGGCCCTGATATGTATTTACTTTTGCGGCAGGAATTTCGACCAAGCAGTCGTGCCCGCACCGATCCTTGTCAGCGTCTCGGCGATCTCAATGATCGAGCCCGCGCCAAGATTGCGGATCGAGGTGATTTCCTTCTCCTTAAGAGGAAGAATATCAGCCACCGTGTCATAGCCTTTCTTCTTCAGCGAATTCAGGCTTCTGCCGGAGATCCCAAGCTCTTCAAGCGGGGTTTTGGCATCAAATTCCCGAACGGACTCTTGATTCTGCGCCATGCGCGCCTCGCAGCCCGCTTTGCCATATCGGATATAATCCAGACAAGGAGGGGCCAAGAGTAACGAAAGTGCATTCTGCTCAAGCACACGGATGCGCTCACCTGTGTATCCAAGCTCTGCTCCGATCGTACGCAACGTTTTTCTTTCCTCGAAGCGCAGCCGCAAGATCTCTTGATCCTGCACGGGCAACAAGGACAGGCTATATGCAAGCCCCTGTCGCACATCATCGGTGACGTTCTCGGTCGGTATCCCCTTGGAGTACAAAGAGAGATCGGCCATGGATAGCAGCAGATTGCGCGGGTATTCCTCGGCAATGATCTTTCGTTTGCTGACTACATCCGTCGGCTCCTCTTGATCGTTGATCAACGCAAGCGCATGCTCGTCACTGAATTTCAGCATCTCCAGGTACTGCTCTTGTTCGGTTCCACGGTATTGCATTTTTAATTTTTTATACACCGACTCCGCAAGCTCCTTGTTTGCGGTCGCTGCATACAGTACGAATGCTGTGGGATTCGTATTGGCAATCACATAAACCTTTGACATATCCTTCCCTTTTTCCTATCTGTTTTTTATCTATGGAGATAAAACGGAGATGTCTTATTGCTGCTTTGCCAGCTCTGCCTGGATCTGCTCGATGATCACGGCGGCGTCCTTGGTATCAAGCAGGCCGTCGTGGTTGGCGTCAGCCAGCACGAACTTTTCGCCCGTGACGCCGTCTGCCGAGGTGTCC
>JAFQUG010000133.1 GCA_017408625.1 Clostridia bacterium
ATGATGGCGTTGGAGTTGCGCACCGTGGAAAGGCGGTGGGCGATGACAAAGGTTGTGCGGTTTTTCATCAGACGGTCCATGCCGTGCTCGATGTGACGCTCGGTACGCGTGTCAACCGAGGAGGTTGCTTCGTCAAGCACCAGGATGGGTGCCTTGGAAAGCGCTGCACGTGCAATGTTGAGCAGCTGACGCTGACCCTGCGAAAGGTTCGCGCCGTCACCCTCCAGCTTGGTCTGATAGCCGTTTTCCAGTCGCATGATAAAGCTGTGCGCGCTGGCCGTCTTGGCGGCTGCAATGACCTCCTCGTCGGTGGCGTCGGGTCTGCCGTAGCGAATGTTTTCCATGACCGTGCCCGTAAAGAGGTGGGTATCCTGCAGCACCATGGCGATATTCTTGCGCAGATAATCGCGGGAATACTGCTTGATATCAATGCCGTCAATGGTAATACTGCCCGATTCAATGTCATAGAATCGGTTGAGCAGGTTGGTAATGGTGGTCTTGCCCGCGCCGGTCGAGCCGACGAATGCGATCTTCTGACCGGGATGCGCGTAGAGCGAAATGTTCTTGAGTACTGTCTTTTCGGGTACGTAGCCAAAGGTCACGTTCTCAAATACCACGTCGCCCGCAATGCCCGTGTGGCCGGGGGTGTTTTCATCGATTGCGCCCTCGGGATCGGGTGCCTCGGGCTCCTGGTCCATGACTGCGAACACGCGCTCAGCACCCGCAAGTGCAGAGAACACGGTGGTCATTTGCTGCGAGATGTTGGTAATGGGGAAGGAGAATTGTCTGGAGTAGTTGGCAAACACGGTCAGCTCGCCGGGGGTAAAGCCGGTCAGCAGCATCATAATGCCGCCCACGCCAAGCGTGAATGCAAAGGTGATCTGGCTGGTGTTGCCCATGATCGGACCCATGATACCGCCCCAGAACATGGCGCGGTACTGCTTGCCGCGCAAATCGCGGTTGAGCAGGCCGAATTCCTCCTCGCACTCCTGTTCGTGGTTGAAGACCTTGATGACCTTCTGACCCGAAACGGTCTCTTCAATATAGCCGTTGACCGCGCCCAGCGCTGCCTGCTGCTGCTTGTAGAACTTACGGGAGCGCTTTGCCAGCGCCGCACCGCCAAGACCGAAGATCGGGATAAAGACCACCGTGATCACGGTCAGCCACACGTTGGTGGTCAGCATGAACACGAACGTGCCTGCCAGCGTGACCGCGCCCGAGATCAGCGAGGTCAGGGTGTTGGAGAGCATATGGTCAATGTTGTCCACGTCGTTGGTAAAGCGGGACATGGTTTCGCCCGTGGGGTTTGCGTCAAAGTAACGGACGGGCAGTCTCTGCATTTTTTCAAACAGGTCGTTACGCAGCTTTTCCAGCGAGGACTGGGTGATGTGCACCATCAGTCTTGCCTGGGTGTAGGATGCCACGATGCCGCAGCCGTAGATCAGCACGAAAATGCACAGAGCCGCAAACAGATAGGGGAAGGGGCCGCTGAGACCCAGCAGATCGATCAGCGCGCTGATGGGTGCAAAGTTTGTCAGCGCGGTGATGGCACTGTCCGCAAGGCGTGTAAAGACGCTTGCATCCTCTGCCATGGGAACACCCGCGATGTGGTTGATGACGGGGGAGAGCAGGTAAGAGCCGACCAGTGCGGTGACGGTATGCGTCAGCATACAGATCAGCACCAGGATCATGGCCCACGTGTGCGGCTTGAGGTATTTCAGCAGGCGCGCGATGGTCTGTCCTGCGTTCTTGGGCTTGCCGCCCATACCTCTGCCACGGGGGCCGCCGCCTCCGGGGCCGTGCCCGCCGCCCGGGCCGCCGTGTGAGGATTTGGAGTACTGTCTTTGCAGGCTTTCAAGGTTACGCTTTGCCATTATGCCTTCACCTCCTGAGCCTTTGCGGCGGGTGCTGCCGCTTGATTTTGCTTGCTTTCCATCTGAGAGATATAGATTTCCTTGTATTCTTCGTTGCTTTCCAGCAGCTCTTCGTGCGTGCCGATGCCCGTGATCTCGCCCTGATCCATGACCACGATGCAATCCGCATCCATGACAGAGGAGATACGCTGGGCGATGATGATCTTGGTCGAGCCCTTGAGCTCGCCCGCAAAGGCTGCGCGGATCTGCGCCTCGGTTGCGGTGTCAACTGCGCTGGTCGAGTCGTCCAGTATCAGGATCTTGGGGTTCTTGAGCAGAGCGCGGGCAATGCAAAGACGCTGCTTCTGACCGCCCGAGACGTTGGTACCGCCCTGATCGAGGTTAGTGTCGTAGCCGTCGGGGAAGTTCTGAATGAATTTGTTTGCCTGCGCGTGCTCGGCTGCCGTGCGGATCTGCTCCTCGGTGGCGTCCTGGTTGCCCCAACGCAGATTTTCCTCGATCGTGCCCGAGAACAGCACGTTCTTTTGCAGCACCATGCCAACGCCCTCACGCAGGTGGTAGAGCGAGTAGTCGCGCACGTCCACGCCGTCCACCAGCACCTGACCCTCGTCCACGTCGTAAAGGCGGGGGATCATGGAGACCAGCGAGGTCTTGCCGCAGCCGGTAGGACCGATGATGCCCACGGTAGAGCCTGCTTCAATGGTCAGGTTGATATCCGAGAGCACGCGATCTTCACTGTTCTTGAAGTAGCGGAAGGAAACGTTCCTGAATTCGATCTTGCCGTCCGTGACCTGCTTTTCCTTGCATTTTGCGTCTGCATCGTCCAGGTCCAGCTTTTCGTCCAGCACCTCGCCCACACGCTTGCAGGAGGCAAGTGCTCTGGAGGACATCATCAGAAGGAAGGTGACCATCATCAGCGAGTTGAGGATCTGGTTGACGTAGGTAATGAATGCGGAGAGGTCGCCGATGGGCATGCCGTCCATCACCATGTGGCCGCCAAACCATAGCACGGCGATGATGGTTGCATTCATGAACAGGGTCATAACGGGCGAGAGCGTGATCATGATCTTGACCGCATTGGTGCCCGTGGTACGCAGATCGCGGTTGGCTGCCTTGAACTTGTCTGTCTCCTGCTTTTCACGCACGAAGGATTTGACCACGCGTACGTTGGTAATGCTTTCCTGCACTGTGTTGTTTAAGCCGTCGATGCGCTCCTGTACCTTGGCAAACATGGAGAAGCCGCGCGTGACGATCAAAAGGATGCTGAGCAGCATCAGGGGGATGGTGACCGCCAGCACGATCGAAAGACGGGGCTTGAGCGTGATGGCCATGACCAAGCCGCCGATCAGCATACCGGGGGAGCGCAGTGCCATACGCAGAAGCGCGTTGACAAAGTTCTGCATTTGCGTAATGTCGTTGGTCAGTCTAGTAACCAGCGAGCCGGTCGAGAATTTGTCAATGTTGGCAAACGAGAAGGACTGCACCTTTGCATAGACGTCGCGACGGATATCGGATGCAAAGAATACGGCTGCCTTTGCGCCGAAGTATGCACCGCCAACGCCGCCCGCCATCATCAGAAGAGCGGTCAGCACGATCATGCCGCAGATGCCGATCATGTACCAGATCGAGGTAGAGGTCAGAGCCTCTGCCACCTCGGGGATGGTAAGCGAGCCCCATGCACCGTCAAAGATGGGGATGGAGAAGGATTTGAGAGACTGGTATGCAGCACCGAAGTTGATGATCTGTGCGAGATATTTGGGCATGAGCACCTCACCAAGCACTTCGATGATCATACAAAGCGGGCCGAGGATAAAATAGGGCAGATACGGTTTTACGTATTTCAGCCAACGTTTCATAACGGGATTTCCTTTCTTGGGGGGATTGTGGCAAAATTACTGTTGTTGAGCGGCGAGCAGCTTTTGCAAATTCTGCTCAATTCTTTCAAGTCCTTGCAAAAGAACCTCAAGCTCGGCATCGTCAAAGCCTTCAACCATGGCTTTGTCAATACAGTCAAACAGGGCGCAGGTCTTGGTCACCACGCCGCGACCCTTTTCGGTCAGGTCGATGCGGTTGCAGCGGCAGTCGTCCGCGTCGGCGTCTCTTGTAATATAGCCATCGGATTCCAGCTTCTTGAGCGAGACGGCAATGGCGGCCGGACTGACGTTCAGATCCTTGGCAAGCTGCTTTTGAGAGGGAATGCAGCCACGGGAAAGACGCATCAGGAGCATATGCTGCGAGCGGTGCAGCCCTGTTTGCGCTGTGATGGTGGCTTCAACTGCCTGACGGTGCAGCCTGTCGGCTCTGATGAATTGCTTGATGACTGCGCGCGCTTTGTCGGAATCCCGAGGGAGTAAATGATTGTTTTCTTGCACGAAACAGACCTCCACAAAAATAATTAGTCAGTTAACGATTAACGTGTTAATTATACCACGATTTTGTCAAATGTCAATACAGTATTGACCGATTTTTTCTTTTTGTTGCAATGCACAAAAAAGGGAAGAAAAATGCCCCTGACAGGGGCAAAAACACGGGAATGGGGGAATGTCATTCTCTCGGCATATTGCACAGGGAATGATAAGATGTGAAAAAATTCATGGTAGATACTTTACAAATTCACAAACGTATGCTATAATAAAATTGCAAGGAGGAAGGGAAATGGTCCCGACACTTGCAATATATATGGAGGTGGCACTTATGAAGACCAACATTATCGGCAGACAACTCAACGTGTATAGCGACACGAAAGCCCTGATTGAAAAGAAGCTGGCCAAGCTTGATCGGTATTTTAAGGTCGAGCCTGACGCAACCGTTACGCTCAGCCGTAAGCGTAACGTGTCCACCTTGGAAATCACGATTAACGCACAGGGAACCTTGTTCCGCAGCGAGGTCGGTGCAGACTCTTTCAGGGATGCGCTGGATCAGTCAATTGACGCGATCGAGCGTCAGATCCGTAAGAATAAGACCAAGCTGTCCAAGCGTCTGCGTGAGGACGCTTTCCCCATCGAGGAATTTTTCCCCGAGGATCTGGAGGAGGAGCAGGATCTGATCATTCGTACCAAGACCTTCCCCTATAAGCCCATGTCGGCTGAGGAGGCGATCTTGCAAATGAATCTGATCGGACACCAATTTTTCGTGTTCGTGGACGACGAGACCCGCGCGACCTGCGTTGTATATAAAAGACAGGATGGCACCTACGGCCTGATCATGCCCGAATAAAGCTTGAATTAAGCCAAGGGAGACCGTGAGGTCTCCCTTGTATTTTGCAAAAATATATTCATTGGATAAATGGAAAGGACACAGCTATGCAAAACAACATTCCCCGCGCGGAATATCCGCGTCCTCAACTGATCAGAGATGCCTGGATCAATCTCAACGGCCCCTGGGAATACATGACAGACCGCGCACAGAGCGGTGAGCAGCGCGGCTTTGCGGGTGATGCACCCTACACCGAGCAGATCACCGTACCCTTCTGCCGCGAGAGCGTACTCTCGGGCATCGGCGATACTGATTTTTGCTCTTGCGTGTGGTACAGAAAAAAGATCACATTGCCAAAGGACTGGCAGGGCGGCAAGAGAGTGCTATTGCACGTAGGCGCTTGCGATTATAAGGCTGACGTCTGGGTCAACGGCAAGTGGATCGATTATCACATCGGTGGCTACGTGGCATTTACCGTGGATATTACCAAAGCACTTGTCGAGGGTGAGAATATCATCACCATCCGCGCCATCGACGATCTGCGCTCGGGCATTCAGCCCGCAGGTAAGCAGAGCCCGCAGTATGGCTCGTTTGGCTGCTTCTATACCAGAACCACGGGTATCTGGCAGACGGTATGGCTGGAGTGCGTGCCCGAGGTCTATCTGCAGAGCGCACGCTACTTTACCGATATCGACGACTGCACCCTGACCGCCGAGCTGCATGTCAAGGGTGGAGAGAATACCCCTGTTGAGCTGACCGCAAGCTACGAGGGCAAGGTGGTCGGCAGGGCAAAGGGCACGGCTCACGGCGGCAAGTGCACCTTGCGCATGACGCTTGACGAGCTGCACCTTTGGGAGGTTGGAAACGGCCGACTGTACGATCTTGAGATCAAGTGCGGTGACGACGTGGCAAAGAGCTATTTCGGTATGAGATGCGTGGAATGCCGCAAGGGTATCATGTACCTCAACCACAAGCCGGTCTTTATGAGACTGGTGCTTGACCAGGGCTTCTATCCGGACGGCATTTATACAGCACCCACGGTAGAGGAGCTGTATGCCGACGTGGATCGCTCCATGGCCATGGGCTTTAACGGTGCAAGACTGCACCAGAAGGTATTTGAGCCGTTGTTCCTTTCCTATTGCGACAAGAAGGGCTATATCGTTTGGGGCGAGCATGCAAACTGGGTGCAGGATTCCTCGCGCACCGAGGTGTTTGAAAACTTCCTGCCCGAATGGCACGAGATCATGGAAAGAGACTTCAACCATCCCGCCATCATCGGTTGGTGTCCCATCAACGAGAGCGTTCCGCATCAGAACAAGCTGTTTATGAAGACGCTGGCAGCCATGACCCGCGGCTACGACCCCACAAGACTTTATATCGACGCTTCGGGCTGGGTACACCAGGACGAGCTGACCGATATTTTCGACCTGCACGACTACGATCAGAACCCCGAGACCTTTGCACAGAGACTTGCACCTTTGGCGAGCGGCGAGAAGATCGACGTGCACGGACACGTGGTGGGTCACTATAAGGAAGAGAAGTACAGATGCTGGTGCAACTGCACCTTTGTCAGTGAGTACGGCGGTACGCTTTGGTCGGATGCCGACCGCAATATCGGCTGGGGCTACGGTCAGGCACCCACGGACGAGCAGGGCTTCAAGGCACGCTTCAAGGGGCTTTCCGAGGCGATCTTGTTCCATCCCAACATGGGCGGTCTTTGCTATACCCAGCTGACCGACGTGGAGCAGGAGGTCAATGGCCTTTACACCTACGACCGCCGCGCCAAGTTTGATCCCGAATTCTTCCATTCGGTGCTGACGCAAAAGGCCGCGATCGAGGAATAATAACGCTAAATCGATGAAAGTTTTGATCAAACCTTTCTAAAAAGTTTGCGCAGGTCGAGGGCGCGAAGCCCTCGTCGCGCCCGCAGGCGCGAAATCTATACTCGCCTTTTTTTGGTTCTTTTTTGCGGCTTCTTGCTCAAAAAAGAACGGAAAGGGTTTTCTCGCATAATATCCCAACAACAT
>JAFQUG010000134.1 GCA_017408625.1 Clostridia bacterium
GCCGCCCAAGACCTATATTTCGGTGCGTCCCGGGAGATATTCCTATTCTATGATCAAAGAGAGTGGGGAATTCGTCATCAATCTGACGAGTGCGGATATGATCAAGGCACTGGACGGCTGCGGCATGCTGACGGGGGCCAAGGTGGATAAATTCAAGAAATTCGGGCTGGAAAAGCAAGAGGCAAGCGAGGTCAAATGTCCGCTTGTAGGTCAAAGTCCGCTTTCTCTTGAGTGTCGCGTAACCGATGTCATTGAGCTTGGCTCGCACCACATGTTCCTTGCCGATGTGGTGGCCGTGGACGTGGAGGAGAGCTTGATCGATCAGCACGGCAAGCTGCGCTTAGACAAGGCAAACCTTGCAGCTTTTGCGCACGGAGAATATTTTGCGCTGGGTAAAAAGATCGGGGACTTCGGCTTCTCGGTCAGGAAAAAGAAAAAGACGCCGCCCAAGGGCAAAAAAGCATAAGGGAAAAGGGAGAATTTGCGAAAATTCTCCCTTTTTTATTTTTATTGCTTTAGTTTTTGGTAATACGAATATTGTCCACGTCAAAGCAGGTCCATCCGCGTGCAATGAGATGGATCTCACGGTCGGCGGTGACCAACGCGTCGGTCACGTCGAGCAGCAGAGCACCGCTTGCATCCATCAGCTTGACCGCACGCATATACGTGTAGTTGCTTGCCGGATACGAGCCTTGGTCGCCAAGCTCCGCATAGCAGAGCAGCTGATCGTTGACGAAAATATTGATTCTGTCGCCGTTGTCTTCAATTCTGAAGGTATTGAATTCGTTCCCCAACGCAAGATCAAAGAATACGGATTGCGAGGCAACCTTGTAGCTGTTCTCCTCGGGCAGGTATTGCTTGATCGCAATACGTACACCGTTTTCAGTGGGATAGAGCATGATACCGCTGCCGCCAACCAAGCGATTGGTATCCTCGTCGTGATGCGCCAGCTTGCGATCCGCGCTGCGTACCGCAATACCGCCAAGGCGCTCCGAGGTGCCTCCTACGGTTTCACCGCTCAGCAGTCGCCAATCCAGCGAAAGGGTATAATCATCGGACAGTGCCCCATCCTTGAGGCCGGCTACAAAATAGGCTGTATTGCGCAAAAAGCGATTGCCGTCCTGCTCGGTGACCGTAGCTGCGGGGCGACCAATCTCAGCGTAAAGCGAGAACAGCACGCTCCAGGCATCTCCGAAAGCTCCGCCCAACTCCGTGGAGCCTGTTGCAAGATCCTCGAAATCGCAGACGTTTGTATAGACGGTAGGTGTGATCTCGATAAAGGCACGAACGGGATAGGTTTGGTTGCCAAGCGTGGCGGTGCCGTTGATCACGGCCTCACCGGAAACGGACGTATCAACCTGTCCTTCCCACGTGACCTGTGCGCTCGTGCGGAATCCATTGTCCATCAGAACGTCAACAAAGGAGGGAAGAGAGTACGCTTTGCCAACAGAGGTGTAACCCCATACGTCAAGTGCCTTGAGCGCTCGGGGCGCAGAGTCCTCTGCATCATACTTCACGGTCTGCTCTCCGTACGAAGGGCCGAGAATGGGCATGTTGGTTGCAGGATCAATGGCGATCAGACCGTAAGCCTGATCAAAGATCACCTTGTCGATGGTCATCTGTACGCCCTGTACAATTCCGCCGCCCGTGACGTGTGCTGCGATCCAAAGACCGCCGTCGGGGCCTTGGAAGATCGAGTTATGACCGCATTCACGGTATTTGTCCTGGTGCAGGTAGTATCCGTCCTGATATTTGCCGCCGTAATAGTCGCAGCGCTCTTGGCTCATGGCACCGTACATGGGATTTTCATACATGGTCCAAGGGCCGTCGATATCGTCCGCCACAGCAACACCGATCTCGTATCCTCTTGCCCAGGTGGAGTAGAAGCAGTAGTAGCGTCCCTCGTGCTTGAGTACGTAAGGCCCTTCAAAGCCGACGTTGGGGCGTTCGGCATTCCATGCGTCGGAATCGGGGATGGGAGAGATGATTTGCTTGACAGAGGACAAGAACTGCAGATTTTCAAGATCGAATTTTGCCATCCATATGCCCGAGGCAAACAGATAGATCTGTCCGTCGTCATCGGCAAACAGGTGGGCATCGTTGCCAAGTGCCAGAGGGGCGTTGGGATTCATGATCGTGTATGGACCTTCGATGCTGTCAGCCACGGCAAATAAAAAGCCGTGATTGCTACCGTCCAAAGCACAGCAGTTGACCGTGACGTAATATTTTCCGTTATGTGCAAACAGCTCAGGCGCCCAGAAGCGTTCGCTGTACCATTTGTTTTCGGACTGATCGGGCGTTTTGACAATATAATCGATAAATTCCCAATGCAACAGGTCGGTGGATCTGTACAGGGGAACGCCCTTGGTGCGGTCAGCCTGATTTTCTTCCATGCCGTAGGGCGGGAGTGTACCCGTCATGTACCAGGCGTTATCCACCTTTAAAATAAAGGGATCACGAACGTGATCTACGCCGCTATCGTTCTGATAACTCAGCGGATTTGCCCACGTAAAGCTTTCTGTGTCGGGGGTAGGATCAATGGGCTCGGTTGTGCTTTCAAGCTCGGTCACGCTTTGTGTACCTCCTTGTGTGGATTCAAAGGGATCGGTGAGTGGTGGCTTTTCCTGCGGTGTGCAGGAGCAGAGCAGCGCAAGTGCCAGCGTGCCAGCCAGCAGAATCCTGATGAATAAACGAAAATGGGGATTTGCCTTTTTTCGAAAATATATCATTATCTGTCCTTTCTGCGTATGTGTGACGCCTGATGAATTGCAAAAAAAGATTGACTGATTTAGAATTCTATGGTATTATTATATCACACGCAAGGCTTGTCGCATAGAATATTCTTGCGGGAAACTCTTAAAAAATATACGAAAATTGTGATGGATGGCGTTATGAAATATCTCAATCATCGCCCGGACGGTATACCGGAGCGTATTCATTCTTACGTGGGGACGGGGCAGAGCTGGCTGCCGCATTACGTGGAGTCCATGGGGATCAATGCCCAGGGCGAACGTTTTTTTACGGAGCGGAGCGGCTACGATACGTTTTTCGTTTGTTTGACGCAGCTCGGAGAGGGCTCTGTGCGCTGTAACGGACAAGCCTACACGCTGCGGGCGCAGGATCTTCTGATCTTAGACTGTATGGAGGCGCATTATTATTGTACCAAAACGCCCGTATGGCAGTTTTTGTGGATCCATTTCAAGGGATACGGATGTCGGGAGCTTTTCAGAAAGCTTTGCCCGGATGGCATTTTTTATATGCATTTAGAGCAGACCGAGCCGATATACGCTTTGTATCATCAGCTTGCGCCTTTGCTGCTGAGCCGGACGACGGCAGACGATCTGCGTGCCTCTGCGCTCTTAGGCACGTTTTTGCATACGGTTGCGGGGTATGCATTATGGGGAGAGGCGCAACGTATGCCGCTGCCGATTGAGCGAACCGTGGCTTATTTGCAACAGCATTATCAAGAGAATATTTCTGTGGGAGTGCTTGCCGAGCGCGAAAACTACAGCATCTATCACTTTACCAAGCTGTTTGCCAAGTATACGGGACAAACGCCTTATCAGTATATCCTTTCCTTGCGCTTGAGGGGGGCGCAGCAGATGCTGATCACCACGAGTTATTCCGTAGAGGAGATCAGCCGTTTCAATAATTTTTCAAGCTGCAGTCGGTTCATTGCTTATTTTGAAAAGAAATTTGGTATGACGCCCTTGCAGTATCGGAAAAACGCATCTTTTGCATCTGTATAAAACCACAATCAAAAAGAGAGAGCAACACGGCAGTCTTTCCGTGTTGCTCTCATCATTTTTCAATCAGTCCTCTATCAGTCTGGGACAGCTCTTGCCTGCCTTATAGGCGGCAATGTATTGCTTCATCCACTGATAGTAAAGGTCGCCGTGGCCTCCCTCCATGGGCTCAATGTCGCGGCTGTATTCCCGGTTGTAGTTGTCAACGAACGCGGTCTGACCGTCCACGATAAAGCGTTGGGCGGTCCATTCGTTCCACCAGGTCAGCGTGACCACCTTGGGATGGACGCGGAAGGCCTCCTTCCATTGATCGTAGAAGAATTTGCCACCGTTTCTGCCGTGCGCAGTGGGCATGGACATATAGGTCTCCTGCGAAGCTACCGCGACCGAGATCTGCTCGATCACGCCGTCCTTTTCAAAGGCGGTGTTTCTGTTTTTGACGTTCAGAAATCTCCAGCAGGGCTCGTTTGTCAGACCCCACATATGGCGAACCGTGAACAGATCGGGGCAGGGGAAGGAGTCGGTGCTTTGGGTATAGATCATGAAGGGCTTGCCCTCCCAGTAAACAAAGCAGTCGGCAAAGGGGTTGTTTTCGGTGTAGTAGCGATCGTAAAGTGCCCGGATCATAGGACCTTCGGATGCGCCGCACCAAGCCACGATGTAGGGCGTGCGATACCCC
>JAFQUG010000135.1 GCA_017408625.1 Clostridia bacterium
GGGTCAGCAGCACCTCAAGCGGCTGCAGCACGAAATCCTCAAAGCCGGAGGCTGAGAGAATGTAAACCGTGTTTCTGCCCTTCAGCTGCACGTAGTAGCCCGCGCCGGAAACGATGGGATCGCCCACCAGCACGGTGTATGCGTTGCCGTCACCTGCAGTGACCGTGAAGTATGCGGGGGAGTAATCGTATTCGTTGCCTTCCTCGTCCTTTCTCGTTTCCGGAGCAAGACCGTATTCGGCAAAGCGAATGGTGCCGTCCGGCTCTCGGTCGGGGTCGGACAGTCGCTCCATCGAAAGGGTATAGCCGCAGGCGTTTGCAAGGGATGCAAAGGATTCAAGGCTGTATGCGGTGGTGTCGTATCCGTCTATATAAAAGGTATTGGTGTCTTTTTCGCGGATGAAGGTGTAGGAGCCGTGCGCATTGTGGATCTCGATCTTATCAATGCGGTTGGCGGGTGTTTTACCAAGCGAGGAGGATGCGTCATAGGTCAGCTGGCGGTACAGCAGCACGCGGCCGGAGTAGCCCACGACCTCGGTGCCCTCTGTTTCCACCACTGCGTACACCTTGCATGCGCCGCTTTCGGGGTTCACCTCGATCAGCGATTCGTGGTCGGTGATGAAAAGGCCGTCACTGTTCTGACGCAGAGGGGTAAAGTTCCAATTGGGGAACGAGCCCTCTAAGTGGCACAGGTGATAGACGCCGTCAATCTTTTTGACGTAATATTTGGTGGTGATCACCTCAACCTGCCCGTCCTCGGTCACGATCCTGACCTCCTCGGTATAGGTCAGGATGCTGACCAGGGCATTGACGCCGATCAGCACCACGATCAGCAGCGCAAAGCTGACAGCCAGCGTCACTGCTGCATGTTTCTGCATGCGATAAAGCGATTTCTTTTTAGCCGCCTTACGCTTGATCCAGTTTGCGTACAGCACGACGTCGCCGTCATGGGTGTATGCATCACCGGGTACGAGCTTTTGTCCCTTGCCGCCCGGCTCGGTGTACCAGCCGTCAAAGGTATAGCCCTGGCGCGTGGGAATGGGCAAGGAGGGGATAGCCTCGTTTGCCCTGATCTCCAGCGTGCGGCAGGCAACCTCGCCCTTTTCCGGCTTGAAGACAAGGGTATAAATTTCTTCTTTTATCATAAGTATTTTCTCCTGACGTTAACAAAGATACCAACGCCGAAGCAAATCAACGCGGGAATGATGGCAAGTGCGATCGTAACGGGCATGGGATTATAGGTGGACATGACGGTGTCCGCAATATCATAGACCATAAACGCCTTGAATTCCAGATTGACCGGAATGACCTCGCGGCCCATGGAGCGCAGCGTGCCGAGCACGACGTCAGCATTTCCGTAAGCATCGGATGCAAGCACGGTATCGGACAAGAATTCGGTCGATGCAATGCAGCAAACGTACGAGGGCTCTTGTGCTACCGAGTAGTTGGTCTCCTGCGTGGTGCGGTTTTCCACGGTCAGCGTCATCAGACCAAAGGGGTATTGGCCTGCAGGCTCAAAGATCTCGCCGCTTACCGTGCCGTTTGCAGTTGCGGGTGCGGTCAGTATGTTGTGCATGGTGCGGGAAATGCCATTACTGCGGTATGAGTAATAGGTATAGGCCTGCGTATTTGTGGTTTCGTCCTCCAGGATGTAGGTGATGTTGTAATTCTCGGCAGGCTTGATGGCGGTTGCGCGGTCGAAAATGACCGTGGGAGGATAGCCGGTCTGACGCAGGTCCGAGGTGAAGGAAGCACCCTTACCAAGCGTTTCGTAGGTGGCGATCAGTGCATAGCCCTCACCGTCCACGCAGAACTCATCATCCTTGATCGTATAGTTTTCGCGCAGTCCCGCGCTGTCAGTCTTGGCAGCAACGGTCACGCCCCAGAATTCCAGATATTCGTCCAAATTGGGCAGAGCGGGGGTATCGGGGTCGCAAACGTACAGGAAGGAGTAAGCCTTATCCAAAAATGCGTCCAGCTTGTCGATCTCGTCGTTGTCATCTGCTGCGTCGCCAAAGAAATCGGTCTGCGGAGCGTATGTGATGATCAGACGGCAGTTTTCGGGAATGGGATCATTTTCAAGGTCAAGCGTCTGCACCTCAAAGCCCGCAGCCTTAACCAGCTTGAGAAATTCGGTTTGCTGCAGCACGGGCTCACCGTGATTGACGGTCAGGCAAGCGATGGGGGATTCGGCACGCGTCACGGCCAAGATTCCCGAGGCCAGCTTTTTCTCACCGTTGTAAGCCCAGTAGTCAGTCGAGGAGGCGTCGTTGGCGGTGAACAGAGAATCCACCGTAAAGACGCGGTATTCGGTACCGAACGAAACGATAATGTTAGAGGGGTAGATATTGGTTGCGCTGGTGGCCTTGAATTTCTGAATGGCAGAGGGATTCTTGATAATATTGATGTACTGCACGTCAATATAGTCGGAGAATTCCTTTTGCAGGCCGAGCGCAGTGTAGTGAATGTAGCGGGTGTATTGATCCTGATTCAGTACGTCGGGGTCTGTGCAGAAGATGATCTCCACCTTCAGGGGCTGCTCGCCATCCTTGGCGCGCTGCTCGTTGACAGCATCCACTGCACCGGGCAGATTGGCATCCAGCAGATCAATGCAGGGATCGGATACGGTATAAAGCGTGCCCTGTTGTGAGAGGTAGCGGGGAATGGCAAAGTCAATAAACCAAAGACCCTTGGCGGCAAGCGCGTGGAATCCGACGTTGAGAAGCAGCACGCCCGCAATAATCAGAACGGTGACGGCATAAAAAAGCGTCTTTTTGGTAAGCTTATGCATCATGCGTGCTTCCTCCTTATCAGAATAATCATGCCCGCTGCAGCTGCGATCAGCGCGGGAACGGTGGCAAGCAGCACCGTGATGTAAGTTTTTTGCGCCACCGTGATGGTGTCAATGGTGGAATCTGCAAAGGGCTTGGAGGTCAGCGTTGTGGGAATGCGGTCGTTACCGATGGTCTCAATTGAGGCCAGCAACACGTTGCCGTTTCCGTAAACGGGGGAGTTGAGCGCGTCCTCGTCCGCAAAGGCGGTGGAGGTACAGGTCAGAATGTAGCCTGTGCCGCCCGAAACAGTCTTTTCGGAGAGCGTCATCATAATAAAGGGGTTTTCCGCAGTCGCGTTTGCCACAGCCTTGCCGCCTGCCCATGCCTCTGCATTTTCGCCCGAGGTCAGAATGGGGGAGAGGGTACAGCCATTCTTTGCGTAAGTTCCGTCACCTGCTGCAGAGAAGCCCTCTGCGGGGGAAATGCAGGTCGCGCGGGAGAATACCACAGGGCTGTAGCCTGCAGCCTGTGCAATGCTTGCGCCGCGGCTGTTGGTGGTATAGTTACCAAGCACGGTGTAGCCGTCCACAGAGAGAGATTGAGAGGCGTCCTTGACCGTGTAGCAGTGCTCAATGCCCGCCACGGGGGAGTGCATGAAGTTGACGCCCCAGCTTTCCATATAGGTTTCAAAGTTGACAAATTCACCTGCAACAAAGGTGTCGGAGTTGACGAACACCATGTATGCGCCACCCTGTTCCATGTATGCGTCCAGCTTGGCGATCTCGTCCTTGACAGAGATACCGTCGTTGACGGCAAAGTCCTTGACGGGATTATAGGTGATCAGAAGCTCGCAATCCTCGGGAATTTCATAGTTCATCAGGTCGAGGTAGTTGTAGGTATATCCCGCGTCCACCAGAAGATTGAGGAAGGAGGAGTCTGCCAGGGTCTCACCGTGATTGACGGTCAGGTAAGCGATGGGGGTTTTTCTTTGTGCTACGTGCAGAATACCGGTCGCCAGGCTCTTTTCACCGTTGTAGGCGATGGGGGTAGCGGTATCTGCGCTGTTGAATACGTAGAAATCGTTCAAGGGACGCAGCACGTAACGGTCACCGTACTCAATGACCACGTTGGTGTCTGCAAATACCTTGTATTTTTTTGCAAGAGAGGGATGGTTCCAGATGTTGATGTACTCGATCTCAATGTGATCGGGGAATGCATCCGCAAGCTCTGTTGCGGTATTGACCAGATATTTCTGCACCGTCTGTTCTTCCCAGGCGGCTTTATCGTCGCAGAAAATGATCCGGATCTTTTGGTCCTCGCTCAGCGCGGCGTTGTCCGCGTCGATCAAGGGGATGATGTTATCCGCCACGTAATCGCGGCAATCGTCCGAGAGTGTAAACGTGCCCGACGAGGTCATGTCCACAAACCATGCATAGCGTGTTGCCAGCGTCTGGAAAATGACGTTGACGATCACGACCACGGCAATGACAAAGACAGTCAGCACCACGGACAAAGAGCCATAGCGAAAGCGGCGGCTTTTCGCTGATCTTCTCATGTGCGTCTTCCTCCGTTATCAGCCCCAACGGCGCTTTTCGTAAACTCTGACGGTCAAGAACAGGAATACGAAGGTCAGGGAGAGGTAGTAGAGAAGTGCGGAGAAGTCAAAGAGCCCATAGCTGAAGGTGTTGAAGCGGCTGAGCACCGAGAACCAGTCGATGACAAAACGGATGACGTAATTGTCGATCAGTGTGTTCAAGAAGCTGAGCAGCACCATGCCGAGAATGACCGAGATGGTCACCACGGCAGCAGCCAGCTGATTTTCGGTCAGTGCCGAGATAAACGTACCGATGGCGATGAATGCAGCACCGATCAGGAGAATGCCCACAAGGCAGCCGATGACCTGGCCGGTTACGGGGCCGATGTGCGTGGTGTTGTAGGATTCACTGCCGCGCTCGATGGATGCAAAGGCATAGATCGGAATGAAGTTGATGCAGGAGATGAGCATGGAGGAGGCAAACAGCGTCAGCGCTGCAAAGAACTTCCCAAGCACCATGCTTGTAATCGAAACGGGGGCTGTCATGAGCAGCTGCTCGGTGCGCAGCTTTCTTTCTTCTGCAAACAGACGCATGGTCAGAAGCGGAATGAGAATGACAAATGCAAAGATCATCAGCATAAAATACGTGGAGGTATCATAGCTGGAGGATACGATGGTGGTATAGCAGCACAGAAGTGCCGAGATGATAAAGAACACACCCGCAAACACGTATCCGATGGGATTGATGAAATAAGAGCGCATCTCTTTTTTGTAGATGGCAAGCATTTTATGTATTCACGGCGAAGGATCGCCGTTCTCCTTTCGAAAAATTTTTGAGGGGAATTATTCCTCGTCCTCGATTTCGGTCGCGTCCGCGATCGCACGCTTTTGCGCACCTTCCTGTACCATGGTCTCAGCCACCTGCTTTTCCAGTGCATCCTTGCCACCCGAGCGGCGGCGAGTGGGCTTGCTTTGTCTGATCTTATCCTCAGCGGACTTGTCCACAACCGTGATAAAGATGTCCTCAAGGCTCATGCCGAGTGCCTCCAGGCCAATGATGGCCCAGCCCTTTTCAGCCATGGTGTAGAACAGCTTTTTGCGCACGTCCACGCCATAGTCGCTCTCAATCATGTAGGTGTAAGCGTCGCCGTCACGCTCGGCCAGTGCCTCGGCGTATACGATGCCGCTCATGCTCTTGAGCGTGGAGAGCACCTCGCGGGAAGGACCGCAGATCTTGACGTTGAAGCGGCGGTTGTTTTCTACCGCACGGGAGATGTTCTCGGTCAGCTCGTCGGCCACGATCTTGCCCTTGTTGATGATGACGATACGGTCACAGACCGCCTGCACCTCCTGCAGGATGTGTGTGGAGAGAATGACCGTGTGTCCCTTACCAAGTGTTCTGATCAGGTTACGGATCTCAATGATCTGCTTGGGGTCAAGGCCGATGGTGGGCTCGTCGAAGATGATGACCTTGGGATTTCCGATCAGAGCCTGTGCGATGCCAACGCGCTGCTTATAGCCCTTGGAGAGATTGCGGATGACCCTCTTGCGCACGTCGGTGATCTTGACCACCTCGCAAACCTCTGCGATATGCTCTGGTCTGGGCAGCTTGCAGCTTTTGAGGTCGTAAGCAAAGTTCAGGTATTCGTCTACCGTCATGTCTAAGTAGAGAGGGGGCTGCTCGGGTAAGTAACCGATCAGCTTTTTTGCGCCCAAGGGGTCAGCCAGGATATCAATGCCGTCAATCGAGACCTTGCCCGACGTACCGGAGAGATAACCGGTCAGAATGTTCATAGTCGTGGATTTTCCGGCACCGTTGGGGCCGAGAAAGCCCACGATCTCACCGGATTCCACCGAGAAGCTGATATCGTCCACAGCGCAGTTGGAGCCGTAGTTCTTTACCAGATGTTCGATTTTTATCATGATCACAGATCCTTTCAAAAGTTTTCATAACTATACAGAGTACATCATAGCACAAAATTGTAAATTGCCTGTGAACATATGGGAAAATCATCATTATAATATAATAAAAAAGCCCGTTTCGTTGCGAGCGGGCGGGGAATGTGGTATAATAAAGTAAAAGGGGTGATACATGTGGAAGAAAAACAGGAATCACAAAAAAGAAAAGAACTACGTATTAAACAATATGATTATAGCTCTAAAGGAGCATATTTCGTGACGATATGCATTCAAGACAGAAAAAGAATATTATCCGAAATCGTTCCTCCGGTAGGGGGCGGCGCCTTCGACGCCCTTGCTAAGCCTGAACTACTTATGGCGGGGAGCGAAGATTCTAATGACAAGTATTTGCCACAAATACGATTGAGCGAATTAGGAGCTATTGTAGAAAAATACCTTTTATCAAGCGAGAACATATCGGGCGTTACAATCGATCAATATGTCATTATGCCTGACCATATACACGCAATTATTATATTAGATCCGGACAAATATATCAAAGATCCGGCGAGGTCGTCGAAGGCGCCGACCCCTACCAATGAAATGTTGCCGCACGTAATCTCAACGCTAAAACGCTTTTGCCATAAAGAAATCGGGTATAAGATCTTTCAACGCGGATATATGGAGCATATTGTGCGAAATCGGGAAGATTATGAGACAAGGGTGAAATACATTTACGAGAATCCTATACGTTGGTATTATCATTCGGGAGAAGAACAATGAGCAATTTGATATACGCACGCATGACAAGGACGGATGACGCGGATATTGCGCAGATTTCGGCCGTTTATGACTTGCCGGAAATCGCGCGGTATATAGCGATTGGGGAACGATATTTTGATTACGTCACCGGCCATGAAACCGTGTATTTTTACAAGATATTTGACGAAAATGCCTTGATTGGTACGATCCACTTGGAAACGCAGGATGACACGATGTTTTTGTCCGTCGTGGTGTTCCCGCAATATCAAAACTGAAAAAGAGCACTTGCAATAGCAAGTGCTCTTTTTATTTATCCTTTCCGAACAGAACGCCTATGTCCACGTCAAAAATCTCGGCAAGAACCGGGAACAACTCAATATCGGGGTAGCTTGTGCCGCGCTCCCATTTGGAAACCGACTGCGCAGAAAGGTTCATCTTTTTTGCCAACGTACTTTGTGTCCAGCCGCGCTCCTTGCGCAGCTCCAACAGGATCCTGCCGAACTTTTCAAGATGATACGTCATCTCGCCCCCTTGATATCTGCTTAGCCGTACGGGAGTCGAACCGAATTGCCCGACGACGATGAATTTTTGCACCTTTCGGCGTGCTTTTACTCGCAAGATTGGTATCTTGCTTCGCAAAATCCCACCAAAATCTATCAAAAATGCATTCGCCGGCGGGTGCGAGCAGTTTTGACAGCGCAGATTTGTTCGAGCCCAAAAGCTTTTTCCGCAGGGCATATAGGCAATATGTCCAAGGGAAAAGATGCAGGGATCGGGAAAATCTGCCCGTCAAAACCAACTTGGTTCGACTTCCGTACGGCTAATGGCGAATGCGGCTATCTTCCCAGCTCTTATGAGCGGCAATGCGCCCGAAATAGTGAACGCAGAACAGCATTCCAACGCCCAAAATCCAACCTATAAGGGCGTTTTGGAAGGGCTGGAACAGTCCCACCGTGCCAATGAAAAAGTTTTCGATCCCCCAAGCCTGTGCGTAGCCGTAGCCATAGCCGGACATGATCAGGGAAAAGGTATAAAAGCAGGCGGGGATCAGCCACAGGGCGGCGGGGACCGCGGTGGAGACAGCTGCCTCTACAAGCGCGGTTTTGCGGTAGCAAATTGCCCCCTCTGCCGCATTCTCTTGCCCGCGCAGCTCTGCCGAGGTGGCGGCAAGATAGGCACGCTTGCGTGAGTTATTCTTAAAGTAAACCGTAATCATGACGATGGAAAGTATGGCTAAGGTGAAAAGCGAAAAGGCGAACATCACAAAGCGGTAGCGCGGTTCATAGCCGTCGCCCACCATCTGATTTTCCAAGGGACTCATGAAAATGGCATACAGCAGATAGGTGGCTATATGGTAGACGATTATGTAGAAAAATGCGTGTACGGCGGTTCTGACGTGATTGGGCTTTTCGGGGGTGTAGGTATCGGACGAGGTTGTGTTATAGTGGTTGTTCATGAAAACCTCCTTATCATTCTTTGTTGGCGTGCCACTTTTCAATTTGCTCGTTACGGTATTGCAGGGGAGATTGCCCAAACCGTTGCTTGAATGCACGGATGTAGTAGTTTGCATCGGAAAAGCCGTATTTCATGGCGATAAAGCCAATAGGAAGCGACGTGAACAGCAGATCGGGGCGGCTTTGGTTGAGCCGTTCCTCCAAAACGAACTGCATGGGTGGCAGCCCTGTTGCGGCTTTGACGGTTTTGGTCAACGTCGTGCGGTTGGTGTTGAACATACGGCAAAGGGATTCCACCGACATGGGACGCTCGGCGTGCTCTCTGATGTAGCGGACAATGGCGTCCTCGCCTCCCGTTTGCTTGCCCTGATAGGCACTTTCGGCAAGGCACATGACAGAAATGAGCTGTGAACGGGCGTGGCAGGACCACATGGGGTCAGTGCCGTGCGCACGAATGAACTGCTCGGCGGCGCGAAAATGGGCGAGCAGGGAGCGGTAGGCATCGGCGCTCAGGGGGAGAACCCCGCAATACCGCTCGTCGCGTGTCAAAAACAGGTGAAAATCGGGATAACTGTATCTGGCACGAAGGTCGGGATAGCGGTCACTCTCAATGACCGTGCGACTCAGTCCGATGTTATAAAAATCGGGGCGGAAGCAAAAGCCCAGCACGTCACCCGTGCCGCCGTGCACCTTGACGGTGTCGGTATTGTTCAGGCATAGGAGCGTGTAGCCGTTGAGATAGCACCGAACCTCGGATAGCTCACAGGAAAAAGCGTCTGCGTGTACAAGATACAGCGAGAACATCTGTGTGTCTGCCTCAAGCTCAGTGGAGATGCGGATCAGATCGGGGGAATATTGCATAATAGAGTCCTTTCTTGCCGTGGATGAGCTCATGGATTTATTTTAACATACCGCAAAGCATTTGTCAAAGCATGCACGGCGACAAAAATAGCACAATCATAAATCAAAGCCGACATGCAAGTGCTTTTGGGCATATTCTTTGTAATCAACAATGAAAGAGATGAATTCGTTGGGGGGAAACCGCGCTTTGCGCGGATGGTGGATTCGTGACCACTTCCTCGCTGCGCTCGGGTCAAGGGTCGAATGAAGAGAAGAGGAGATGGGTTTGGTAGACCGCGACCCTTGCATCGGTGACCTCAGGCCACCATCCCCCACCAACACAAAAAGCCCGCCGCTTTAGGAGCGTTCTCATAAGGATGTTTTCGGAACATGGTAGGGGCGAACATGCCGAGTTAAACTCGGCGGTTCGCCAGCGGGAGACCGCAGGTCTCCCCTACGGATACACATATAAATATCGGCGGAGAACTTGTTTTCTCTGCCGATTTGTGTTATAATGGGGCTAACAAAAAAGGCTCCCTCCCGGAGGGAGCCTTAGGATGCGCGCAGCCTTAGAGGTATGGGCTTTGCCCTATGCCTTTGTAATACAATGGCGAAACTTGTGATAAAACAAAAACATAAATAATAAATTGAGGAGCTCTACAATGAAAACAAACATTAAATATGCCGCATTTGATTTGCTATTTTATTTAATGAGCGTATCCTTGTCGTTAGTCGGCGTAATTGTATTATTAACAAGCGATGATGAAGCCGGTCGCTTTTCTTGGGTAACAATCGTTTTCAGCCGTATTTTCCTGGTCTCGGTCATTATGCTTTTTGTTTCCATCAAAAATATACAATGGTTTAAAATTGTCGACGGACTAATCACAATTTATTGCCCGTTTGGAACGATTAAGCAGGTGCGGTTAGATGAAATTAAAAAGGCATTTAAAGACAATGCCGTTATCTTTCAACTTAAAATGCTTGGCATTAGACGTCCTCACATTGTACTGTGCCTCAAAAAATCAGTCGCAAGCAAGGATATAAGCGGGGCTTATAACGGCAGCAAAAAACCATATATTATCATTCCGCATTCAATAGAAGCAGAACATCTGCTTCTGACAGAATACAAGAAGATATGCGGTGAAGAGTTAATCATAGAGGAGTAATCCGCAAATTCCAATTTATTGAATAGTTAACCCCGACAGACAATGAAAAATCTGTCGGGGTTAACTATTTGTTTTCTGCAAATCAAATCTTGTGCAAACGGACCGTCGGGGACGCCGGTTCCTACAAGGAGAATGGTAACTATCTTACGAGAACCAGCCTTTTGCAAGGTCGTTTTTTTACATCTTTCCCACGTAGAACACGCGCTTGAGCGAGTCCTTGAGCGGCTTGACGATAGCGATGATGATCAGCATCATGCCAAATACTGCCAGCGAGGCGCAGGGGAAGGGAGACCAGATGACGTGGCCGGGCAGCTCAAAGGTCAGGTGAATGAAGAATTCGAGCAGCAGCGTCCAGCCGCCAAGCGCGATAAATCCGCCGCCTACGGTGTAGAGCCTGCCGCGTGGCACGTAGTGGAATACGGTGGTCACGGCGGTCATGATCAGCCCGAGCGTTCCCACAACCGGGAAGGCGAAGGACAGAAACCAATTTCCACCCGTGTGCAGGTCGATATAAAGAAGATAGAGCAGAATTGCGGCAAAGCCGACCGGAACGAAAATGGCGGGCGTGGTGCGCTTGAACCACAAGGGGAGAATGACGCAGAAATAGAATACGCCAATGCCGCCTGCCACGTAGCCCGACCAGGTTGCAACGTCGCCAAGCGAGAGGTCAAACATGATGGAGAGCGCCGCGGTCAGAGCCAAAAGAATGGTGACTACGAACAAAATGCCCTTTCGATTGAATTCCTCGGATTCAAAATCCTTTTTTGGATAGGTGGGGGGAGCCTCTTTGATCGGCACGTCGGGATGATAGACGCGTGTGCCGCACACAGGGCAGATGCTTTGCCCGTCAGTCAGCTCCACGCCGCATTTGATACAGAACATTGATCAGACCTCCTCTCTTGCATTGCTTTGCGCGATGACGTGAATGCCAAGCTCGCGCAGGACTGCGTAAAGGTGCGGCTCGAGCAGCGGCCGCGCGGTGTTACGCATAATGTTGAACATCATTTTGCCCTTGTAGGTGATCAGCGAGGTATTGTATCGCTGACTTTTTTGCGTGCCCAGCACGAAATCAAGCCTGTCCACATATCTCTCAAATTCGGGCGGCATATTGGAAAGCCCCAGATTGGAGAAGGTAAAGCAGGATTTGCGCTCGCCCACGGCGTTGTAAACGCAGCTCATGACGATGTTTTTGAGCGGGAGCGGGCAGGCACGGATGAATAAGCTCTTTTCGCTTGAGACGTTGGATGCGATGATGGCAGCCATGCGGCGCGGCGTGATCTGCAGCTTCATCTGGTGCTGTACGCTCTGACAGATCTCAGGGAATGTGTAGTCGCCGTATTTGGTCTCAATGCCGGGAATGGTATAAAGGATAAAGTTTCGCAGCGTTTTGGAGGGGAAGATGCTGCGCAGATTGACAGGAACGAAGATCTTGATCGGCTTGTGCTTGGCAGGATTGCGGATCTGCTGCTTTTGCAGCCTGTCGGTTGCCATTATCAAGGCTGCGGTCAGATATGCGGTCACGGTCACGCCCTGCGCCTTGGCCAGCGTGCGCACCTGCTCGGCGTCCAGGATAAAGGTGGTGTTGGTGCGGAAGCCATCCACCTCGCGCAGCCCTCGGATCGAATAAGCGTCGGTATCGGTGCGCGGCAGGGAATGCTTGCCCGCGTATTTGAAAAAGCTGTCCTCCAGCTCAGCGGGATCGGGCTCCTCCAGGCGGTCGAGCACGCCGCCCTCGGCAGGCACCTTGACGCCGTATTTCTGGTAGATATATTCAGCCACAAGCGTTTTGAGGAATACAAGACCGCCGTTGCCATCGGTCAGCGCATGGAAAAATTCCACCGCGATACGCTTGTCGTACACGATGACGCGGAAGGCGCACTTGCGGATGTCGTCAAAGGGCATGCGCGCCAAGGGATAGGGCTTTTCCTCCATGATCTCGGGCGCGTGCGGTAGCTCTTCCAGATAGTACCAGAAAAAGCCTGCCTTGACACGCACGGCGATCGAGGGGAAGCGACGCACGGTCACGTCCAGCGCTGTGCGAAGTGCGTCCATGTCCACAGCCTCGGTCATGGTGGCGGCCAGGCGGAACACGTTGCTCCAGGAACGCGTGCGTGCAGCGGGAAAGATCTTGGCAGCATTGTCAAGAGCCATCCAGCGCAGCTTTTTCTGGCTGTGCATGCGCGTCTTGATGAACTTACGGATGCGGGTAAAGTCACGGTCGTAGTCCTTGATGCAGTAAAGGACATAGCCGTGCCACATCTCGGGTGTGACAACAAGGTCGCTCTGTGCGCCCGATGCCAAAAGCCTGTCGTGCAGGCGGGTGGAGTCGTCCAGCAAGATCTCGGTGTCGCCAACAAAGATCAGCGAGGGCGGCATACCGACAAGATCGCCGAACAGGGGGGAGAGCAGAGGATTGGCTTTGGCTGCACGATCGGCCTCGGGAGAGTCCTCGGCCTTGGGATAGATGTTTTTTTCCGAGCTCTTTTGCTCGTCCGTGCCGTATGCATAGCAGTCGGCGTAATATTTGAGTCTTGCCGCGGTCAGCGTGGGGTCGCGCTTTTCATTGACCGCGTAGGAATCGGCCGTACCGGTCAGATCGGTCCAGGGGGAGATCGCAATAATGCCTGCGGGCATGGTGCGCCCCTTGGATTTGAGGGCAAGGCAGAGCGAGTAGCATAGTCCGCCGCCCGCGCTCTCGCCGCATAGTGTGATCTGCGCGGGCGCAAAGCCTGCCGAGAGCAGGTAGCCGTAAGCGTCCTCTGCATCGTCAAGTGCCGCGGGGAAGGGGTGCTCGGGTGCAAGCCTGTAGGCAACGCAAAGCACGCGAATGCCGCAGCGAGCGGCTAAAATCGCGGCAAAGCCTTTGGCGTAATCCAGGTCACCGCAGGTGTATCCGCCACCGTGCAGGTAGAGAATGACGCCCGTGTTGACCTCGTCGCGCGGCTTGATCATGGAAGCGGGCATGGATCCGATCGAAAAATCCTCAAAGGAGACGTCGTCCCTGTGAGAGGCGGCCATCAACCTGCCCAAGCGGTCTTGCCAGACGCGAATGGTCGAGAGCGAGCAGCCGTCAATAAAGGGCTTGAGCAGCTTCAGACGCGAGCGCAGAATCAGCGTGCCTTTTCTCATAGTCTTATCTCCTTTCGTAAAATTTTTCGTGTGTCATTGATCCGTACATTCACGCATGCTCCGCGAACATTGGATGCATTAAAACACCAGTTGCTTTGCAGAGGTAGTGCGGCCGGTCTCGGTGTCTACGCAAAACAGGGCAGCGCGTGCGCGCACGCGGCCATCCGCAACAGAGAAGCGAGCGGGCATGTGGTCGCGCAGCATGCGCAGTACCGGCTCGGTTTTCGCACCGATCACGCCGCCCTCGGGCCCTGTCATGCCAAGGTCGGTGATGTATCCCGTACCGCCCGGAAGGATCTGCAGGTCCGCCGTGGGTACGTGGGTGTGCGTGCCGAATATGACCGCTACCTTGCCGTCAAAGGCACGCGCCATGGCGATCTTTTCGCTGGTTGCCTCGGCATGCATGTCCAGCACTGCAATATCATATTGACCCTTTTGTGCGTCCAAAATACGCTCCAAGGTCAAAAAAGGATTATCCAAGGGATCCATATGCACCGTGCCCAGCAGATTGATGCAAAGCACGCGCACACCGCATACGTTTACCACGGTGTGTCCGTAGCCGGGATTGGTCGGGGGATAGTTGGCGGGGCGAATGATGACGTCGGGGCGTGCATCCAGAAATGCGCCGGTGTCGGGTGCTGAATAGGTGTGGTTGCCCAATGTGATCAGGTCTGCGCCCGCGTACAAAAGCTGCTCTGCATCCGTGCGGCAAAGCCCCTTGATCTCGGAGGCGTTTTCTCCGTTGACAATGCAGAGATCCACGCCAAGCGCTTGCTTTTGCTTGTTCAGGTTGGCCTTGAGGTGGTCAAGTCCTGCCTTGCCCACC
>JAFQUG010000013.1 GCA_017408625.1 Clostridia bacterium
AGGTGTATGACTGGAGCATTTACCGCTGGACGCCCGTGCATCCCGATTCTCCTTACCGCGGCGTGACGATTGAGATTCCCGCCAACGATAACGTGCTGGGCGGACAGCTGCTTGCCTGGGGAGACACCATTCCCACAAGCTTCCCCACGGTGGCCGAGGGCATTGCCGAGGAGCGCAGACTGGTGGCAGAGCGCATGGCGGCACTCAGTGAGAACACCTGGAACGCGCAAAAGCTGCGCACCTATGCGGAATTCTCGCATGCATACGAGCAGCTTTGTCGTGCGGCGAATCTTCTGATCGGATAAAAATTGTGTCGCGCTATTTACAAGCGTGATGATTTGTGATACAATATAGGGTGAATTTGGAAACGGAAACGAGGGATGGCAACATGAAAATCGGTTTTGATAATGACAAATACGTAAAGCTGCAATCCGAGCAGATCAGAAAGCGGATCGATCAGTTCGGTGGCAAATTATACATGGAATTCGGCGGAAAGCTGTTCGACGATTATCATGCATCCCGTGTGTTACCCGGCTTTGCACCCGACAGCAAGCTGCGCATGCTGCTGAGCTTGCGCGAGGAAGCGGAGATCATTCTGGTGGTCAACGCAGCAGATATTGCCAAGAACAAGATGCGTGCCGATCTGGGCATTACCTACGACCAGGATGCGCTGCGCCTGATCGAGGTGTTCCGTGGCCTGTCCTTTACCGTGGACAGCGTTGTCATCACCTGCTATGCAGGACAGCAGGCGGCCGACGATTTCCGCCGTAAGCTGGCTGAGCGCGGTGTCAACAGCTATCTGCATTATAAGATCGAGGGATATCCTTCGGACGTGGAGCGCATCGTCAGTCCCACGGGCTTTGGCAAAAACGAGTTTGTCAAAACCACAAAGCCGCTCGTGGTGGTCACCGCACCCGGTCCGGGCAGCGGCAAGATGGCTACCTGCCTCTCCCAGCTGTATCACGAGCACCTGAACGGTGTGCGCGCAGGATACGCGAAATTTGAAACCTTCCCCATCTGGAATCTGCCCTTGCGCCATCCCGTCAACCTTGCTTACGAGGCTGCAACCGTGGATCTGGATGATGTGAATATGATCGACCCCTTCCATCTGGAGGCGTACGGTCAGACCACGGTCAATTACAACCGTGACGTGGAGATTTTCCCGGTGCTGCGTGCCATGATGACCAGTATTCAGGGCACCTCTCCCTATCAGTCGCCCACCGACATGGGCGTCAATATGGTCGGCTTTTGCATTGAGGACGACAGCGTGGTTTGCGAGGCGGCAGGCAGGGAAGTGCTGCGCAGATATTATCAGACCGCTGTTTCGGAAAAGCAAAAGGGAAGTGACGGCACGCTGACTGCTAAGATGAAGATCTTAATGCAGCAGGCGGGTGTGAGCACCGATTGCAATCCCGCAGTGGCGGCCGCTCTTGCACGTGCCGAGCAAACGGCAAACCCCGCAGGCGCGATGGTGTTGCCGGACGGCTCTGTCGTGACGGGTAAGACCTCCTCGCTGCTTGGCCCCTCCGCCGCGCTATTGCTTAACGCACTCAAGCGGTTGGCGGGCATTTCCAAGGAAGAGGAGATCATCAGCGCGGACGCGCTGGAACCGATCTGCAGACTCAAAACCGAGTATTTGCGTCAAAGCAATCCCCGTCTGCATTCGGATGAGGTGCTGATTGCGCTTTCCATCAGCTCGGGCACGCATGCAAACGCA
>JAFQUG010000136.1 GCA_017408625.1 Clostridia bacterium
ATCGGGTGCTGTTTTTGTTTTGGTGCGGGTAAGAGGACTTGAACCTCCACGAAGTTGCCCCCACTAGAACCTGAATCTAGCGCGTCTGCCAATTCCGCCATACCCGCATATGAAGGGTGTCACATCCGGGCGACACCCTGTCGTCGTAAGCCTTGCGGTTTACGTTGGTCTGAGTGACACGACTTGAACGTGCGGCCTCTACCACCCCAAGGTAGCGCGCTACCAACTGCGCCACACCCAGATTTCTGCGACTTGTATATTTTAGCACATCAAATCCCATCTGTCAAGGTTTTTTCGAAAAATTTTTCTATTTTTATAAATCCCATCAAACGGGGCGAAAAACAGGTGGATTTTCCTGTCTCTATGCGACCGATCTTGGCGTAAAAAGCGCGATGGTTGCGCCGCAAGGTGTATGAGCGCTTCTTTTTTCGGCTATAGTATAAGATATAAACGCGTGAACGCCACTCCACCGTTTTCTTGGCAGCTACTTTTGTCTAATATTGCCAAATATTACCGAGATTTTTTGGCATTTCATTTCGCAAAAGTTACATTTTTCCCCTTGGATGTGCGAACAAAATCTGTTATAATGTATATTGGATCAAAATGATTCAAAAACAAGAAGGAGGCAGCAATGACGAAAAACGTCAAATTGGACGAAAACGGCAAGCGCAAATTCGGCATACTCGACAGCGTGTCATATGCGGCAGGCGACTTCGGCTGTAACATGAGCTTTGCCCTGAAGTCCACACTCGCTATTTTCTGGACGCAGTTTATGGGTCTGGAGATCTGGTATTCCCTGCTGTTGATCGTGGTACAGGTCTGGGACGCGATCAACGACCCTCTGATCGGCTCGATCATCGACGCAGATCGGCGCAAATACAGACGCAACAAGTTCCTCGCCTATATCTGGGCGGGCTCGATCGGCCTTGTGATCGCGGGGGCGCTGTGCTTCCTGCCCGTGCCGAACGCTCCCCTTTGGGCACAGATCATCATCTTTATTGCGGGCTACGTGATCTGGGATGCCTTCTACACTGTAGCAAATGTGCCCTACGGCTCACTGCTCTCGCTGATCTCGTCCAAGACAGCGGACCGTGCCTCGCTCTCGGCCAGGCGCTCGGGTGGCTCAATGATCGGCAACATGGTACCCATGCTGCTTCTCCCGTTTATCATCTACGATAAGGACGACAACATCATCGGCGAGCGTGTATTCCTGGCCGCGCTGGTCATGGGCGCGCTTGGCTTCTTTGCCTTCCAGTTCATGATCCGCACCACCGAGCTTCGCGTGGATGAGGATGTCAAGCTCCACGAGGAGCGCCCGAAATTCAACGTGATCCAGGCATTTGGCAACTTTATGAAGAACCGTCCTGCCGTGGGCGCGACCGTGGCCGCGATGGGTATGTTCCTCGGCATGCAGGGCGGCGCAACGGCCGTGACCGTGCTGTTCCAATCCTATTTCAACAACGTTCAGATCTCGGGTCTGGTGCAGGTCTTTTCGATGATCCCGATCGTGGCCTTTACCCCGCTTGCACGCAAGATGGTGGTGAAATACGGCAAAAAGGAGCTTGCCACCTTTGGCTCGATCTGCTCGATCATCGCCTGCGTGCTGATGCTTTTGCTCCCCATTACGCCCGACATGAAGGGTATGGCGATCTACATCGGTTGTCAGCTCATCAACAGCCTTGGCATCGGCATTTATTCGACGGTCAGCTGGGCAATGATGGGGGACGCGATCGATTACAACGAATGGAAAACGGGCAAGCGCGAGGAGGGCGTTGTTTACTCTCTGCACTCGTTCTTCCGTAAGCTCGCACAGGGTCTTGGCCCGTCGCTGGTTCTGCTTGTGATGTATGCACTGGGTTATGTGGGTGCGAACAAAGGAAACCAGACGATTCAGGTGGCAACCAACATGCGCTATCTTGTGGCCGCACTGTATCTCTTCAGCGCGGTGTTGCAATTCCTTGGCCTTGCGCTGATCTACAACCTTGACAAGAAGAAGCTGGCGCAAATGAACCGCGAGCTGGGTCTTGCCGCCGACACCGGCTCTGCCGAAGCCGAAGCATAAGAACACGCACGGTGCCCGATTTCTGCAATTCTCGGGCACCGTTTTCACACGGATGTCACATTCGTATGCTATCATAGCAGTATTCCGCCGCGAACACGGTAAAGAAAGGAACAACAATGAGAACTGTTTTGAATTTGAATGAGGGCTGGGCATTTTGCAAGCAGGCAGCCGCCCTGCCCACGGCGCTCCCCACCGACTGGGAGAGCGTGACCCTGCCCCACACCTGGAACGCCACTGACGGTCAGGACGGCGGCAACGACTACTACCGCGGCACGTGCCATTATGCAAAGGTGATCACACGCGCGCAGCTCCCCGAGGCAGCACAGTATTATTTGGAGATCTGCGGTGCGAACTCCTCTGCTGACGTATATTTGGACGGCAAGCACCTCGCGCACCACGACGGCGGCTACTCGACCTGGCGCGTCAACCTCACCGAGAGCCTTGGTGACGAGAGTCTGCTGGTCATCGCGGTGGATAACTCCCCCTCGGACAGCGTCTACCCACAGGTGGCAGACTTCACCTTCTACGGGTGGCTTTACCAAGAG
>JAFQUG010000137.1 GCA_017408625.1 Clostridia bacterium
ATCGGCATGCTGCGCAAATACTGCGCGTTTATGCCCGTGGAGAGCTATTTTGAAGAGAGCGACCAAGAAAAGGCCGATACAGCTCCCAGCAACGATACCACGCCGCTGTGGCAGTCGAATCCCTCGGATTGCACCGACGAGCAGTACAAGGATTTTTACAACAAGGTGTTCTCCGACTTCAAGGAGCCCCTGTTCCATATTCATATCAACGCAGATTATCCCTTGAATTTCAAGGGCATTCTCTACTTCCCACGCATCAGCTCGGAATATGAGTCGATCGAGGGTCAGGTCAAGCTGTATTACAACCAGGTCTTTGTGGCGGACAACATAAGGGAGGTCATTCCCGATTATCTTCTGATGCTGCGCGGCGTACTGGATTGCCCCGAGCTGCCGCTCAACGTCTCCCGCAGCTACCTGCAGAATAACACCTACGTGTCCAAGGTCAGCGCGCACATTGTTAAAAAGGTCGCAGACAAGCTGAATTCACTTTGCAATCTCGAACGCGAGAGCTACGAAAAGATCTGGGACGACATCCGCATTTTCGTGGAGTACGCATGCATCCGCGATCGCAAGTTCTATGACCGCGTCAAGGGTAGCCTGCTGCTTTCCCTGACCGACGGTTCACACGTAACGGTTGACGAATACCTTGAAAAAGCCAAAGAAACCAACGAAGGCGTGGTATACTACACAACTGACCGCGCGCTGCAGGCGCAGTATATTTCCCTGTTTGCAGCACAGGGCATTTCGGTAGCAGTACTGGAAAAATCTTTGGATACCCAGTTTATGTCCGCACTGGAGAGCTATCGCGACGACGTCAAGTTCAAGAGAATTGACGCAGACGTGGCAGATGCGATCAAGGGCGACGGTGAGGTGACCGATCAGCCTGTGCTGACCGAGCTGTTCCGCAAAGCAGGCGGCAGTGAGCAGATGAGCGTGACCTATCAACCGCTCAAGGACGCTTCCATCCCCGCCATTCTCAACGTGACCGAGGAATCCTCGCGTATGGCAGAAATGATGCGCATGTACGCCATGAGCACAGGTGCTTCACCCATGGATTTCCCGTTGGAATATTCCATGGTGGTCAATACGACCTCCCCCCTTTACGGCAAGCTGCTCTCTCTTGGGGAGCAAGACCCCGATAAGGCAGCACTGATCGCAGAACACATTTACTCGCTTGCACTGCTTGCGCAGCGTAAGCTGACAGCCGAGGAGCTGCAGAAATTTTTGTCCGACAGCTTCTCCTTGCTGGAGCTTTTATAAATGAGCAGCGATTATCGCACGTACGCACTGCCCGCCAAGCAGGACCCTGCCGAGACGGTGCAGAAAAATCTGTCAGAAGTTTCAAAGCGGCAAGAGCCCTTGCATCTGGCGCGCGCCTTTCATCTTAGTGAGCTGATCGAGGATCTGGCATTGTCAGAAAAACCGGATCGGGATCAGTTGATCTCGCTGACCGAGCGCATATTTCCAAGCGCACAAGCAACCACCCCCTACGACTCTGCCGTTCGCCATGCAGATCTGATCGCTCTTTGTCACGAGATCGCAGTAGCTTACCCGGACAATTACGACCAAGTATTTGCAGATCTGTTCGGACAGAATACCCCGCCCTCCGAACAGGCGCAAGGGCGTGTGGCTTACGTGCAGAACAGCTACACCGAGCAGGCTTTTATGGAGCTGACCGGCTTTATCAAGCACCGCCGTGTGGCGTATTTTCACCATTTTGACGACGTATGCCAGGAGGTGCGCGGAGGGCTTTGCGAATACGGCATTCTGCCCGTGGAATCCACGGCGGAAGGCTTGATGGCAGGGCTGTTTCGTCAGATTGAGCTTTACGATCTGCGCATCTGCGCGCTTTGCCACATCGCAACGACCAACGAGGGCTATACCTCGTTTGCACTGGTCAGAAAAACGCTTGCGCCTATTCCGGCAATGCCCAAATACTGTCTGGATTTTCTCTGTTCTCCGGCAGACGCATTACAAATAGGCGAGCTGATCTGTATCGCAACGCTTTGCGGGCATACGCTACAGCACACCGCCACCTATCAAAGCCATGACGGAGAGACCTTCCGCCTGCGGCTTGGCACAAATCCCGAAATGTTATACCCTTTTCTGATCTATCTGACACTTTTCTGTGCGGATATTACCCCCATCGGATTCTACTTGATCAAATAAATACATAAAAAGGAATGAATACCATGAAACAGACAATCAATTACAAGACCTCGGGCGTTTGCTCCCGACAGATCAACCTGGTCGTGGAGGACGGCATCATCACCGAAGCTGCTTTTGTGGGCGGCTGCCACGGAAACACGCAGGGCGTAGCTGCCCTTGTCATCGGTATGGAGGCCAAGGAGGCCATTCGCCGTCTGCGCGGCATCAAGTGCGGCTTCAAGCCCACCTCCTGCCCCGATCAGCTGGCACAGGCTCTGGAGCAGAATCTGCAGTAAAAAATAAAAAATATAAATATTAAGGAGAACGCGATCATGGAACAGTATATGAAGAATTACCTTCGTTGGTTGGAAAGCGACAAGCTCAGTGCCGCAGAAAAGGCAGAGCTTGCAGGCATCCGTGACGATGACGGCGAGATCCGTCTGCGCTTTACCTCGTATCTCTCTTTTGGCACAGCCGGCTTGCGCGGCATTATGAAAACGGGCATGAACGCCATGAACGTACATACCGTGGCTTATGCGACGCAGGGTCTTGCCAATCTGATCCTCAAGGAGGGCCGCGCTGCCGATGGCGTTGCCATTGCTTATGACAGCCGCAACAACTCCGCGCTCTTTGCCAAGACCTCTGCGCAGGTGCTGGCAGCTGCGGGCATCAAGTCCTATCTCTTTGACGATCTGCGCCCCACCCCTGAGCTCTCCTTCGCCCTGCGCGAATACGGCTGTGTGGCGGGCATCAACATCACCGCTTCGCACAATCCCAAGCAGTATAACGGCTACAAGGCTTACTGGGAGGATGGCGCACAGCTGCCCCCCGAGCACGCCGATACGGTCAGCGCGGAAATGGAAGCACTTGACATCTTTGCAGACGTCAAGCTGGCTGATTTTGACAAAGCGCTCTCCGATGGCCTGATTATCATGCTGGGCGCGGAGACCGACGAAAAGTATCTGGCACAGGTGGTCGCACAGGCAGTCAATCCCGATGCGGTCAAGGCTGTGGCGGACGATCTTGCCATTGTGTACACTCCTCTGCACGGCACGGGTCACAAGCTGGTCCCCGAGGTTATGAAGAGAATCGGTCTGAAGAACCTGTACACCGTCCCCGAGCAGATGATCATTGACGGTAACTTCCCCACCGTTCCCAAGCCCAATCCCGAGTATCCCCAGGTATTTGAGCTGGGTATTGAGATTGCTAACCGCGTTGGCAGTGATCTGATTGTGGCAACCGACCCCGACGCTGACCGCGTGGGCGTCATGACCAGAACGGCTGACGGCTCGTTTATGACCATCACGGGCAACCAGATGGGTGCTTTGCTGCTTGACTACATTCTGACCGCGTACGAGGAGACCGGAAGCATGCCCGATCATCCTTACGCAGTCAAGACCATTGTTTCCACCGAGCTTGCTGCTGCCATTTGCGCAGCGCACAACGTGACCATGCACAACGTGCTGACAGGCTTTAAGTTCATTGGTGAGGTCATCAAGAACTACGAGGCAAAGGGCTATGGCTCGTTCATTCTGGGCTTTGAGGAAAGCTACGGCTACCTCAAGGGCACGTACGCACGCGACAAGGATGCTGTGGTGGCATCCATGCTGATCTGCGAAATGACCGCTTATTACAAAGCTAAGAACATGACGCTGGGCGACGCGCTCCGGGGGCTGTACGCACGCTACGGCTACTGCTACGAGACCAACGTGGAGATTTACATGGAGGGTCTGGACGGTGCTGCACGCATGGCCGCTATGATGGACACGCTGCGCAACGATCCCCCCGCAACCTTTGGCGACGTACCGGTTGAGCTGTTCGGTGACTACAAGACCGAGACCTTTACCGAGCTTGCAACCGGAAAAAAGACCCCCACGGGCCTGCCCAAGTCCAACGTGCTGTACTTCAAGCTGGTAAACGGCGACGTCATCGTCGTGCGTCCTTCGGGCACCGAGCCCAAGATCAAGTTCTACTTCCTGCTGCTCGGCAAGGACAAGGATGAGGTGCTTGGTAAGCTGGAAGGATATAAGAAGACCTTAGAGGCATAATTGACAAAGGGCGATTCGTGAATCGCCCCTGCATAAAACCCCCGCCAACAGCCGCTGGCGGGGGTTTTATTTTTATCATGCGTACTTTCCAAATCAAAAGATAATCCCATCTTTGTTTTCTACTTCAACACGGATCATGATGTTGCCGTGACCCATGGATATCGTATACTTACCCTGTTTGGCAATACAGCTGTTATCATTTGTGGTTTCAATCTCAAAGCCATACTCTTGCACAATGCGTTCAAAATCTTCAAGAGATGTGTCGACCGTGATGCCCCAAACATAAACCGATGGATCTGTAATTTCAATACACGTAATATGCTGTGCGCGATCCGAATAATCGGGATAAGAAGTTACGGTATAGAGAACGTAATATTCCGGATCGGTCTGCTGACCGTACTCGTCAACGATCGGCGCGTAATCCTTTCCGTAATACTGATTGCCGCCAAACATGCCGTATTTTTCTTGATACTCGGAGAAATCCACGTTGTCAACGTTCTCTGCGATCCAGAATTCGAGATTGGTGTC
>JAFQUG010000138.1 GCA_017408625.1 Clostridia bacterium
CGCTGACGCCCTGCGTTTCAATGAAGTCATCGATACGGAAGGGGCGGAACAAAAGCAGCATAAAGCCGCCTGCCAGGTTGGAAAGCGAGCCCTGCAAAGCCAAAGCGATGGCAGCACCTGCACTGGCGATAACCGTGATCACGGATGCCATGGGTACGCCGATGATCGCAACGATCGAAACGATCAGTAAAATGTTGAGTGCGATCTTGATCAGATGGTGTAAAAAGACACGAACGGTGCGGTCCATTTTGTCAAATTTCTTGCCGTTGGGGAAGAATTTGAGCAAAAGCTTGATCAGCAGATTGCCGATCACCAAAATAAGAAGGCAAGCCAGAATCTTGCCGGCGATGCTGATACAAAGAGGAATGAGATGCTCGGGGCTGAGCCAAGCCAGAATGGCGTCAAGGTAGCCTGCAGCACCTGCTTCGGCAACCGCGTCGGTTACTGCTTCCGTGACTTGCTCTGTGGCTCCTTCTGCCGAGAGAAGGATGGGACGGGGGGATAACAATGGATACACTTCCTTTCGAATTTGGGTTATCGGTATTATATCACAAAATAGTATCTTTGTAAACTATTTTGGCGAAATTGTTTGCTTGACATGAAAGTTTTTTTTATGTATAATAGTAGAAACGTGCAAAAGGAGGACTGCATATGGATCGCTGTGTTTCATGCCCGAGAGCGTGCGGCGCGGACCGCGACGCGCATAGGGGCTATTGCGGACAGACAAATGCATTGCGTATCGCGCGTGCTGCGCTGCATATGTGGGAAGAGCCCTGCATCAGCGGCGAGCGAGGCTCGGGCACCGTGTTTTTTTCGGGCTGCAATCTCGGCTGCGTATTTTGTCAGAACTATCGGGTCAGCCACCGCGGGCAGGGGATTGAGATTGGCGCGGACGAGCTGATCGAAAGAATGCTTGACCTGCAAAAGCAGGGGGCGCACAATATCAACCTGGTCACCCCCACGCATTATGCCGAGCAGCTTGTGCCGGTTCTTGCAAGGATCAAGCCTATGCTGCATATCCCGATTGCGTATAATACGGGCGGCTACGAAAAGACCCAAACGCTGGAGATGCTTGCGCCTTACGTGGATATCTGGATGCCCGATTTCAAATTTGGCTCGGCGCAGATCGCAAAGGATTACGCGGGAGCGGCCGATTACCCCGAGGTTGCGGCGCGTGCGATTGCCAAGATGTATGAAATGGCAGGCAAGGTGCAGTTTGACGCGGACGGCATGATGCAGTGTGGTGTGCTGGTGCGACACTTGGTGCTGCCCGGCTGCCGCAAGGACTCCATGGCGGTGCTTGACAGGCTTGCCGGGATCGTACCCGTGCCCGACGTGCGCCTGAGCCTGATGAGCCAATATACCCCCGAATTTGCCGCCGACGCGCCCTTTGCCAACCTGCATCGCCGCGTGACCTCGTTTGAATACGAATCGGTTATGGCGCACGCCCGGAAGCTGGGCTTTGTTGGCTACATGCAGCAAAGGGAGTCCGCCACGGCCAAATATACACCCGAGTTTGAAGGGGAAGAGAATTGTTAAAGCATAAAGGTGATATGATGGACGAACTGATTTTGATACGCCCAACCGCAGAATATGCACAGCAGATCATGGAGTGCAAAAAGGAATACCTGGCTGCAGACAGCTCGATGGATGGTTGCGGTCCGCTGCGTCGCACCGACGATCCGATGGAGTATATCCAAAAATGCGCCCTGGAGGAAAGCCCCGAAACCTGTCCCGCAGAGCTTGTACCCGCAACGCAATTCGTGCTTGTCAGAAAAGCGGACAACAGGGTGCTGGGCTTTTTGCAGGTCAGGCACGAGTTCAACGACTACCTTTCCAAGTTTGGCGGCCATATCGGCTATTCCGTAAGACCTTGCGAGCGTCGCAAGGGATACGCCAAGCAGATGCTCCAAATGGCGTTGCCGTACTGCCGCGAGATCGGACTTGATAAAGTGCTAATTACTTGCATTGACGGAAATATTGGAAGTGAGAAAACCATTCTTGCCAACGGCGGCGTATATGAATCCACCGTGCATGAACCGAATGGTAACGTGGATCTGAAAAGATTTTGGATAACCCTATAAGGAAAAAACGCAATTATGATACTTAAAACCGAAAGACTTACCATCCGCCACATCGTAGCGGATGATTGGAAAAGCATAAAAGAAATTTGGGTGGACTTTAACACTTCCGCCTTTTCACAGTATGACAAACCGCACATCACCGATGATGCGGATGTTCAGCCGAGAATTGCAAAGGTTGACGGACAGAAATACGATGGGTTGACCTTCAAATTAACGAAATAACTTGGTATCAACACTTACAAGTGTTTTGAATACAAATACGAAACAGAAAGGGTGGTTTTTTATGAAAATGAGTCGTGTATGGAGGGTTCACGCTTCCTAACCCTCCGAATAAA
>JAFQUG010000139.1 GCA_017408625.1 Clostridia bacterium
ATGGTAGTTGTATACTGTGCTACGGTGACTCGTTCGAAGAGATCCACGACTATTTTGTTCAATAATCTGTCATGAATAAAAAAGTCTAAGGGCCTGTCCCCCGTTACGCGCAACACGTAAAACCCTTATAATATAAGGGAATATCACGTAACAGAGAACCGTCCCCTGTGCTCCTACCTTGTTCTCGCCACATTAGGAGGTGCCGCATGTCCAATATAAAAGTCAAACGAATCTTATTATTGCTTGTATTACTGTTAACAGTAGTGTTGCATTCATGTATTGCGTGGGATCCTGTTTTTAGATATGATGGGAAACATGTGGATTGTGCTGCAACTGTCATTTACTCAATACCGGGCATTGAAAGTTTATCGATGGATGAACTATTGATATTAGACACAGATTCATATGGACGTGTCATGTTCGCATACAAAGCAACCGGAAGTGCCTTGCTGGTTGAACATTCGGATGCAGGTTATAACGGATATTTTTTGTTTGTGGTGATCATGCAGGCATCTGATAGTGAAAATGTGTATTTTCTTCCGGAGCAGAATTATATTGGAAAAACACTAATCGATGACGGAAACATAACCAATAAGTCTATTTTGACCAAGGAATATGTTGCTTCCCTCTTTTCCGAGAATGAACTATTAAGTTTGCAAAGCACAAATGAATGGGAGCAACCGTTAAAGTCTTTAGATATGTATACTTGCGCTCCCATGGAACTTGAAAAACAGGATGACCATTATCCCCCCAAAAAACAAAGGCAACTTTCGGAATATATAGCTAATCCCCCATTGAAATACTGGCTATTTCGAAGAGATTGCGAGGGAAAGTATTCCTATTTTATTCATGTAATTAACGATTACGAAGAAGACGATAAAACAGAGTATACTTGGTATTTGGTAGTGTTGGATAAGGACCAAAACCTATACAATGGTAGCACCTCGGTAATAAAACTGGATCAAAGCAAAGACTTAACTGATCAGGTCAAAGCATTTTTGGCACAAAACAATTGGGTAAATTAGTCAATCCCTCGCCGCTTCGGCGGCGGGGCGGGGCAAACAATCTGATGCTGTTCCCTGTTCATTACCCTACTCTAACAAATCCACACCCCCAGCCCCGAGGCGAGCATCCGCTCGCCTCGGGATATTTTTCTAAAAAAAGGATAAATTGCACAAAAATTTTTCAAAAAACTATTGACAAATCACAAAGCGTATGGTATACTCTGTAAAGTGTTTTGCTTTACACAAATTCACGTATGTATATCGGGAGTTTTCTGATGTTTGAAAAGAACCTCAATATCGCATACCTGTTGGAGTTTTACGGCGAGGTGCTGCCCGAGAGAAAGCGGACGGTCATGGAGTACTACTACCACGACGACCTTTCACTCTCCGAGATTGCCGAGGAGATCGGCATTTCCAGACAGGGCGTGCGCGACATTATCAAAAAAAGCGAGGAGGAGCTGTTCCATTACGAGAACACTCTACACTTAGCGCAGCGTTTTCTCAAAGCAAAGCAATATGCGGACCGTGCGCAAAGCCTGTGCCGCGAGCAGCATGCCTCCGCGGAGCTTTCCGAGCAGATCGAAAAGCTTTTGGAATGCATGCAATAAAGTCAATTTTCATGGAGGATTACAATGTTTGAAAGCTTAGGCGAAAAACTGAGCAATGCCTTCAAAAAATTCAAAAACAAGGGTAAACTGACCGAGGCGGACGTCAAGGCAGGTATGCGCGAGGTCAAGCTTGCGCTGCTGGAAGCGGACGTTAACTTCAAGGTGGTCAAGGCCTTTATCAATACCGTGTCCGAGCGTGCCGTTGGTACCGAGGTCATGGAAGCACTCAATCCCGGACAGCAGATCGTCAAGATCGTCAACGAGGAGCTGACCGCTCTGATGGGCGGCTCGCAATCCAAGCTGACCATTGCCCCCAAGCCTCCCACAGTCATTATGATGGTGGGTCTGCAGGGTGCAGGTAAAACCACCCACGCAGGTAAGCTTGCGCTGATGTACAAAAAGCAAGGCAAGCGTCCCCTCTTGGTCGCGTGTGACGTGTCCCGTCCCGCAGCCATCAAGCAGCTGGAGGTTGTCGGCGCACAGATCGACGTTCCCGTGTTCCAGATGGGTGATAAGGAATCCCCTGTTAAGATTGCAAAGGAAGGCATGAAGCTTGCCATGCAAAAGGGCTACGACATGGTGTTTGTGGACACCGCGGGCCGTTTGCAGATCGACGAGGTGCTCATGGAGGAGCTGCAAAAGATCAAGGAGGCCGTACAGCCTGCTGAGATCCTTTTGACGGTGGACGCCATGATCGGTCAGGAGTCGGTCAACGTGGCAGATACCTTTAATAAAATGCTGGATATCACCGGCGTGGTGCTCACCAAGCTGGACGGCGACACCAGAGGCGGTGCGGCACTTTCGATCCGCTACGTCACGGGCAAGCCGATCAAATTCATCGGTATCGGTGAGAAGATGGACGCCATCGAGCCCTTCTACCCCGACAGAATGGCCAGCCGAATCCTCGGCATGGGCGACGTGCTGACCTTGATTGAAAAGGCACAGCAGCAGTTCGACGAGAAAAAGGCAGCCGAGATGGAGCAGAAGCTGCGTCAGCAGACCTTCACGCTTGACGATTACCTCGAGCAATTCGATCAGCTCAAGAATATGGGCGATCTCAACCAGCTCGCAGGCATGATCCCCGGCATGAAGCCCGGTCAGCTCAAGGACGCCAAGGTGGACGAAAAGCTGCTGGCAAGACAAGAGGCAATCATTTTGTCCATGACCCCCAAGGAGCGCGCAAAGCCCGAGCTGCTCAACGCGTCGCGCAAGATCCGCATTGCCAAGGGCAGCGGCACCACGGTCGAGGACGTCAACCGCCTGCTCAAGCAGTTTGAGCAGATCCGCAAGCTCATGAAGCAATTTTCCGACATGGGCAAAACAAAAAAAGGCAGACGTGCCTTAGGCAAGATGAACATTCCGTTCTAAATCAATCGGAATTCAAAAATAAAAAATATATAAATCAAAATATGGAGGAATTTTACCATGGTAAAAATCAGACTGAGAAGAATGGGCGCTAAGAAGGCTCCCTTCTACCGCGTAGTTGTATCCGACAGCCGTAGCCCCAGAGACGGTCGTTTCATCGAGGAGATCGGTTACTACAATCCTATGACCGCTCCCCAGGAGATCAAGATCGACGCTGAGAAGGCTAAGAAGTGGATCGCTAACGGCGCACAGCCCACCGAGACCGTAAAGGTTCTGCTCAAGAAGACCGGCATCACCGAGTAATCACGGGCGAGGTTTAACATGACGGATTTGAAGACCACCTTGCGTGACATTGCAGCCGCCATCGTGGACCACCCCGATGACGTGCAGGTCGTCAGCGAGGAAACTGAGACAACCATTACCCTGACCTTGAGCGTGCATCCCGACGATATGGGCATGGTCATCGGCAGACAGGGTCGCATTGCAAAGGCGATCCGTACCGTGATCAAGGCCGCATCCGCCGGCACCAACAAGAAGGTCAACGTAGACATCAGATGATGAAAAAAGAACGGCACACAGCGTGCCGTTCTTTTTTCATCAAGTGATATGCCTCGCGTGGCTCGGCGTAATATTTTTGCTTCGCAAAAGTGATATTGCTCCCAATGGTCGCAGTGATATTCTATTCGCCCGTGGAACTTCAAACGCGCGCAGCGCATATCACTGCCCAAGGCAATATCACGCGCGCAGCGCATATCACTCGCCACAGGCGAATAGAGTTGGCGCACCTGCTTTAAGATAAGCTCCGATAACGAAGGTTTCAAAAACAAGTGGTAAAGACAATCGATACAGTATATCGCAAATAATAATTTGAATGGAGATACTG
>JAFQUG010000140.1 GCA_017408625.1 Clostridia bacterium
GTGCTGCTGACCCCCATGATCACCTACCCCTCCTCCATGAATACCTACTTTGACGTGGAGCACTTTGTCATTCAGAACGGCATTGATCACGACAAGATCAGCGGGATCATCATGAATGAAACGCTGAACCGTCTGGGTCTTGCGGAAGAGGATCTGCTTGATCCCGACAATTACGATCAAGAGCTGCTGACCAAGACCTATGCCGAGGTTTCTGACGAGATGTACGACGAGCTGTTGGCGCAATACTCCAAGAAGGTTTGCGACTTCTCATACCTTGACCTTGAGGAGCGCGAAAACACCATGTATTCCTCCATGTCCTACAAGACCGATTCGGAATACATGCAGGGCTATTTCCCCAACTATGATAACGTCAACACAGCGCTCTACAGCCTGTACTCCTTAGTGCCCCTGCGCATTGTCAAGCTGGATCCCGATGCGGATATGATGGACGAGTTTGGCGTGCTTGAGCCTGAGCACATCATCTCCTACTACTTTGACGACGTGGACGAGGACGGAAACACCTACACGATCTACAACCGTGTCAGCATCAGCAAGAAATCCTCTACCGGTATCTATTACGCTTACGGTGAAATCATGACCGAGGATGAGGATGGTGAATATTACTACCTCTACACACCCATGCTGCTTGAGCTTTACGAGAGTGCAGTTCCCTTCCTTGAATGGAGCGATGTCGACTGGTACGATCCTTACTTCGTACAGCTCAATATCGCCTACATTCAGGACGTCATCTACTCCTGGGGACAGAATAACATCTCGTTCTCACTGGACAACTCCGCTACCTCTCAGATGGTCTACCTGCCCGGCCGAGGACAGGGACACACCGCCACCTTTGACGGCCGGGAGCTCTCCTATACCGTACAGAAGATAGACGGAAAATTCGTGCTTGTGGACAAGGATGGCAACGCATTGACTCCCATTCACACGTCGGATTACATGGTATCCGCCCAGTATGCATCCAAGGGTACGGTAGAATATCCCTATCCGCAATACGCAAGAGACTACATGTTCATTGAAAACGTGCAGGATTCGGAAAACGGTCGCTACACCTACTACATGTACTTCCGCGCAGATGCAAGCGAAAAATACAAGCTTTGTGCCGACGTCAAGATTCTCAACGCAGCAGGCGACCTCCTCGGAGCAAACACCATTGAAGGGAAAGCCGCTTACGAAACTGACTATTTCTATACCAAGGCCGGTTATTTGTTCATGCTGCCCAAGGGCAGTGATCTCGGTGCGCAGCTGCCCGAAAAAGCAGGCAGCTGGGGAACGGGAACGGTCTATGTCACAGCAGACGGACAAAATATCCTGATCGACGACAAGACGGGTGCGTTCTACAATGTAAAAACTCTGACCCCTCCCATTTACTTTACCGACAAGGATACCTCCTCGATGGTGATCAACAGTGCCCAGAAGGACGGCTTGATCTATTATCCCACGGGAAACACCGAGCTGAGATTCAACGAGGATGAGGAATACTTTGAAATCTACAATGTAGCAAAGCAAGCCTGGAGCAAGGCTTCTACTTCCAACTGCACGCTGGGCGTCTGGGGCAGCGGCTCTTACTACAAGACCGCTGACGGCTCGTACATCTTGGTAGACGCCAAGACCGGAGAATGGGGCTACCTCTATCTCTCCTCTGTTGGTTCAGGCAATATGACAGTCAGTGCCAACGGTGAGCTGCTGGATTACGAGGTCGTTTTGCACACGGCAGCCGGCAAGGAGCAGAATTCTCTGGCAGCGGACAACTTCCGCAAGATGTACCAGGGTCTGCTGTATGCCTCGGTGGAGGGTGCTACTGATCTCTCCGAAGAGGAAATGGCCGCGTTCAGAGCCCTGCCCGACAGCGAATGTCAGCTCAAGCTGACCATTACCGCCAAGGACCCCGACGGTACCGAACGCCATACCATCTACCGCTTCTACCGCTACACCAACCTCAAATCCTACATGACGGTCGAGCTGGTGGACTCCCCCGACGATCCGGGTGATCCTCAGAACGGCCAGGGCACCTTCTTCGTGCTCTCCACCTTTGTGGAAAAGCTGATTGCGGATGCCGAGAGAGTCGTGGACGGCCAAGAGGTCGTTGCGACAAGCAAAAACTAAATAAAAAAGCAAGGGCTGCGCCAATCACTTGGCGTAGCCCCTGTGTTTTTCTTCCCTTATTTATTCTTTCTTTTTCTTGAAGCAAAGCGGGAGCGCAAGGATGGCCACGGGAGCAAGTGCGGCCAAGGAGATCAGCGCGCTCTTGCATCCGCTCTTAGGCGCAGGATCGCTCTGCTCTTCGGAGGTATCGGAATTCCCCGATTGCACGCAGCTCTGTCCGCCCTGATTCTCGCTATCCTCGGGTACAGGCATTGCCGCCTTGAGCGTACGGATCAGCACGTCCATTGAGGTAGAGGTCAGATACACGTTCTCCATGCCGGCCTGCGCCTTTACGTACGCCTCTGCTGCCTTGTCACCGCCTGCCGCCACGTATTCGTCCATAACGCTTTGCAGCGCACTCTTGTCACAGATCGGCTTGCCGTAGGCCTCGATCTCGGAAAGCTGCAGCATATAGCCGTCCGCAGCTGTATCGCGCAGCTTGGTCGCCTCAAATTTAACCATGGCAGCCGCGATCGGCTCGGCAAGCGTGACCTCGTAAGGCTTGCCCGGATTTTTGCTGCCCGTTTGCTTGTCGATTGAGATCCAGTTCTCACCGTCCTCTGACAAAAGGATCTCAAAATCCACAGGCCACAGATCGGTGATGGGATGCACCACGATGCGGTCGACGGCAAACAAATCACCGAAATCAATGATCACGTACTCGGTGGACTCAGCCTTATCGTGGATCTTGACGTTGGAGGTCCAGCCGTTGGTGGTCACACCGTCGTTGATAAACTTGCCCGACCAACCCCAGGCAATATACTCCTGGCTTGTGTCGCTGGACACCTCAAACGGTCTGTTCAGGGCAATATTCATGCCCTCGGTATATACGATCTCCTCTGCGGGCTTGTTATCCGTGCCTGCAGCCCCGACCGAGCCGTCGTCCATAAAGATCTCGATCTCGGCTATGGCCAAAGCGCCCGTATATCCCGTGATCTCCAGCTTGACGTAGCGTGCATTGACTGCATCAAAGGTAAAGCTGGGGATCTCTTTTCTTGCATTGACATCGCTCTGCTCATGCACCTTTTGCCAGCTCTTGCCGTCAGTCGACACGCTGATGACCACGGTTTTGCCAAAGCTCTTGCCCAGCGTTTTGCCGCTGCCTGCGGGATAGATATCCACGCGGTTGAGCTTGGTTGCATACCCCAGATCCACCACGATCTCGGATTGCTTGGTCTTATTGGATGCCCATCCGAGCGTGCCGTTTGCCTCGCATGCGCGGTTGCCGTCGTTGAGATTGTCCATATACTGCTCCGACGTACCCGTTGAGCTGTTGCACGTGATCTGGGCATCTGCCGCCAGGTTGGCCCCTACGGGAGCCTGCGAAAGCGGCTTGGAGAAATCAAGCCCTTCGGGCAGCGCGAACAGCTCCCCGTCACCCGCAGCCAGCTCCAAGGTCAGCTTACCGCCGCCAATATCCACCGCCGAGAGCGTGCCATCCGTCTTGCTGACGCGCTGCAAGGAGGTGATCGAAGCATCAAGGCGCAGTGAAAGCGTTTGCTTTTTGGAGAAATCGTTATTGACCACCATCAGGTAGTTTCTGCCGCTCTCCTTATCCTTGAGCAAAGATACGGTATAGTTTTTGTTATCATCCGGCTGCAGGGGGAAATCCTCGGGAATGCTTTGCTGTCCCCAGGTCTCTCCGTTGAGGTAGATCTCCAATGCATCACAGCCGATCAGCACCTTACCCAGCGCCAACACCTCGTGATTGATCTTACTGACCGCTGCGTAATGCTTGTTCGGTACACCCGTGGAGGAAATGATACCGTCCGCAAACGGCTCGGAGCGATCCACGGGAGTAAACCAGGTAAAGTAAGAGATCTGCTTATAGCCGTATGCTAAGTACATGTAGATCTCATAGCGGATCTCGCTGTCGGTCGGGCGGCGGTATGCGCCCGGAATGCAAACGCTCTGGATATACGCACCGGTCTTGACGTCGTTTGCAAGGCCGACGTCGTGGCAGGCGTCCATGTTGGAAAGGAAGCCCACGCGGTCCATGCTGCCTGCTGCAGTACCGTAGGGATAGCGGTCGTACATCAGATAATCCAAGGGGTAACCCGTGGACGCACAAAGCTTGCACCAGTCGTTCATCTGGCTGATATACGTATCCAGATTGGCATACGCGCCCGCAGGCAGGAAATTCAGATGCATATACTTATCCGGCTCAAGCATTTTGAGCGTGCGATACGCATCGATAAAGGTATTGGGATTGAACGGCTCATCCAGCATGTAGTAGCCGCCCACACCGGGAACGCCCTTGTATTCCTCCACCACGGCCTTGATCTGCTCTTCATTCATACGCAACAGATTGCTGCCCAGGCGGTCGTCGCCCACCGTCATCAGCATGCCGTATTTGTCGCAAAGCTCCAGCATTTTTTCCTGCGTTGCCTTGGCTCCCAGCGCGTCGCCCGAGCCCATGACATAGGTAATGCCTGCATCGGCCATCAGCTTATATTGCTCGTCGTTGATATAGTCCTTTGTGGGCGGCCAGAAGATCGAGATCATGATGTTCTCGTCAAATCTGCTCTTTTCCTCTACCACCTGCACAGTGCAGGTCTCGGTCACGCCGCCCGCCGTTGCGCTGACCGTGGCCTTACCCTTGGCCTTGGCGGTGATCTTGCCGCTCGCATCCACCGATGCGACCGATGCGTTATCCGATTTCCAGGTCACGGCAGGATTGCTCTCAAAGCCCGAAAACTGCATGGAAAGCTGTGCGCTCTCGCCCACGACCAGCTCCAGGGCGTGCTTGTTCAAGGCGATCTTTTGAATGGATTTGCCGTACACGGCCACCTCGGCAAGCTGCACCAAAAGGCCGTCCGAGGACTGTCCCGCACCTGCGGATTCCACCGCGTAGCGTTCAGTCACGTGGATCTTGACGTACCTTGCCTTGGTCGGAGCAAAATCATGCACGCCGGGATTTTTATTGACGCCCGGATTTCCTTCGCTGCGCACGACCTCGGTGTACGCTTGATTATCAAGCGAAACCGAAACGGTATACGTCACAGGGAAATTATTGCCGCTGCCCGTGGGGAACAGCACCACACGGCAGATCTCGGTCGCCTCGCCAAGATCCAGCGTCAGCGTCACGGGCTTGGTCTTGTCGGTTTCCACATCGTAAGGATTGGTCGACCAACCGGTGTTCATCTTGCCATCCACCAGCATGGCCTTGCACCAGTTTTCACTCGCCATTTCGTATGAATTCTCCCCCGAGGTCTTGGACGAAGCCTTGGAGACCGATACCGACGCGCCCTCGGCTACGTTGACGCTGCCCGACGGTGCGTTGTCTTCAATGTCACTATCAGCAGCAAGCGTCGGGATGCTCAGGCACCCTATCATCAGAATCAGCACAAAAATCGCGCTCAGAATACGGCTCGTTGTCATTTTCACCATAATTTCCCTCCCTTTTTCAAAGGTTATATGCAAATTATACCATACTGCTATACACTTGTCAAGTACGCGCATCCCACACTTGACACCCCCTTGGAAAAGGTGTATAATAAATGTAACTATTTTCGGGAGCCGGCAGATATGAAGATTACGGATATTTTGCAAAACAATACTCTTTCCCTCTCCTTTGAGGTATTTCCACCCAAGACAGACTCAGCCTTTGCAAGCGTGGAGCAGGCGATCGACCAGATTGCCGCACTGCATCCACCCTTTATGAGCGTGACGTACGGCGCGGGCGGCGGCACAAGTCAATATACGTTGGATATTGCCAAGCACGTCAAGGCGACCTACGGCGTGCCCATGCTTGCGCACCTGACCTGCGTTTCGTCCAGAAAGGAAACCGTCGCAAAACAGATCAAAGCGATCAGCGAGGCGGGCATTCAAAACGTCATGGCCCTGCGCGGTGATATCCCCGCGCACCTGCAGGATGCGGATCGCGCAGCCTGGGATTACCGCCACGCCGTTGATCTGGTACGCGAGCTGCGAGAGAGCGGTGCGGACCTTTGCATCGGTGGCGCGTGCTACCCCGAGGTACACCCCGAAAGCCGCAATCAGAAGGATGATTTGCGCTATCTTGCCGAAAAGGTGGACGCAGGCTGCGATTTTTTGACCACGCAGATGTTCTTTGATAACAATCTCTTCTATAATTTCATGTACAAGGCGCGTGAAGCGGGCATCACCGTGCCCGTGCTGCCCGGTATTATGCCCATTACCAACGCGACTCAGGTCGAGCGCGCCATCAAGCTGTCCGGCTCACACATGCCGCGCAGATTTTTGTCACTCGTGGACAAATTCGGCAACGATCCCGCTGCCATGCAGCAAGCGGGCATTGCGTACGCAACCGACCAGATCATCGACCTGTTTGCCAACAACGTCACACACGTGCACGTCTATTCCATGAACAAGCCGGACGTGGCCGCCGCCATTATGGCAAATCTTTCAAACATTCTCGGAAAATAAGCGGAGGAATTTTATGTCCTTGATCGATCAGCTTTCCAACAATATCATTTATATGGACGGCGGTATGGGCACGCTGCTGCAAGCAGCGGGACTTGCACCCGGAGAGCAGCCCGAGCGCTGGAATCTCTCGCACCCCGAGGCGGTGCGCAGCATTCACCGCGCGTACCTTGAGGCGGGCAGCCGTATCATCACCACCAACACCTTCGGAGCAAATGCCCTGCACTATTCTGACGACGAGCTTGCCGAAATCATTCCCGCAGCCGTGCAAAACGTGCGCACCGCTATGCAACAGGCGGGCGTAAGTGACGCTTACGTCGCGCTGGATATCGGCCCCTCGGGCAAGCTTTTGCGCCCCTGGGGCGACCTTGACTTTGAGGATGCCGTTTCCCTGTTTGCCAAAACCGTGCGCCTGGGTGCTGCTGCGGGCGCGGATCTGATCTTAATCGAGACCTTCAACGACTGCGCCGAGACCAAGGCCGCCTTGCTTGCCGCCAAGGAAAATTGTACACTGCCCGTATTCGTTTCCAACGCATACGGTGCGGACGGCAAGCTGCTCACGGGTGCTTCGCCCGAAGCCATGGTTGCCATGCTGGAGGGCATGGGTGCGGATGCCATTGGCGCAAACTGCTCGCTTGGACCTGCACAGCTGGCCTCGGTTGCGACGCGTCTTTTGGATGCTGCATCCGTTCCCGTGCTGCTGATGCCCAACGCGGGACTTCCACGCGCAGATGCTGCAGGCAATACCGTTTACGACATAGACGCGGAGCAATTCGCAGCCATCATGGCAGAGCTTGTCACGCTTGGCGTGCGTCTGCCGGGCGGCTGCTGCGGCACGACTCCCGCGCATATTGCCAAAACGGTAGCTTTGACGCAAAACGTCAAGCCCGCACCCGTTCAAAAAAAGACCGACACCGTGGTGTCGTCCTATACGCACGCCGTCAATTTCAAGGATGCGCCCTTGCTGATCGGGGAGCGCATCAATCCCACGGGCAAAAAACGCTTTAAGCAAGCCCTGATTGAGGGGGATATGTCCTACGTGCTTGACCAGGGGCTTGCGCAGGCCGAGCAGGGCGTACACCTCTTGGACGTCAACGTGGGCATTCCCGAAATCGACGAGCCATCCTTGCTTTGCCGCACGGTCTGCGAGCTGCAGGCCGTGACAGACCTGCCCTTGCAGATCGATACCGCCGATCCCGTAGCCATGGAGCGCGCCCTGCGCAGATACGTGGGCAAGGCCATGATCAACTCTGTCTCGGGCAAGCGCGAGAGCATACAGACCATCTTCCCCTTAGTCAAAAAATACGGCGGCGTTGTGGTGGCACTGACACTGGATGAGGACGGCATCCCCGACTCGGCAGACGGTCGCGTGACCATTGCCAAGCGCATTTTGCAGGCCGCTGCCGAATACAGCATTGACAAAAAAAATATCGTATTTGACACGCTGACCATGACGGTCAGCACAAATCCCGAGGCGGCCGCGCAAACGCTGGGTGCTCTGCGCGAAATCCGCGAGAGCCTTGGCTGTCACACCGTGCTGGGCATTTCCAACGTGTCGTTCGGGCTGCCCGAACGCGAGGTCCTGACCTCTCATTTCTTCACGCTGGCCATGCAAAACGGCCTGTCTGCAGCCATCATGAATCCGGGCTCCGCTGCCATGCGCAACGCATACCTCGCATACCGCGCGCTTTATGGCAAGGATGCAGGCTGCGCCGACTACATCGCGCGCGTCACCCCCGTAGGTGCATCGGGTGCGGTGCAGACCATGGACACCAAGGACGTGCTGCCGCCCTTGCAGGGGGCTATTCTCAAGGGTCTTGTGGAGGCTGCCGCGCGCGAGACCGACGCGCTGCTGACTGTGCGTGATCCCATGGACATCATCAACGGGGAGATTATTCCCGCACTGGATCTGGTGGGCGCACGCTTTGACCAAAAGGTGCTTTACCTGCCGCAGCTTTTGCTTTCGGCTGAGGCCGCAAAGGCTGCATTTGAGCGCATCAAGGCGCAGAATGTCAAGGCAGAGAGTAACGAGGCGCAGATCCCATTCGTGCTTGCTACGGTGGAGGGCGACATTCACGACATCGGCAAAAACATCGTCAAGCTGCTCTTGGAGAATTACAATTTCAAGGTCATCGACCTTGGCCGCAACGTGCCTGCCCGGCAGGTGCTTGAGGCTGTCGAAGCACACAATGCCCCGCTTTGCGGGCTGAGTGCGCTCATGACTACCACGGTGCCCGCCATGGAACGCACCATTGCCCTTTTGCACAAGCAAGCGCCCGACTGCCGCGTAGTGGTGGGCGGCGCAGTGCTGACCGCGGAATATGCAGCACAAATTCACGCCGACTATTACGCCAAGGACGCCATGGAGACCGTGCGGTACGCTGAACGCGTCAGAAAGGAATCTTTGAAATGAAATACTACGTAGAACAAAAGGTGTTTTCCTGGAACGACAATTTCTCGGTGTACGACGTTGCGGGCAACGAGATCTTTTTGGTCAAGGGCGAGTTTTTCTCGTTTGGCAAGAATCTGACCATCATGGACACGCGCGGCAACGAGCTTTACCGCATTGAGCAGGAGCTCTTCCGCTTTCGCCCGCGCTACCACATCGTCAAAAACGGCGAGATCCAAGCCACGGTAGTCAAGGAGTTTTCCATGTTCACCCCTTACTACACAGTCGAAGGTCCGGGCTGGGAGATCGAGGGCGACTTTTTCGACCACGACTACGACGTCACGGATAACGGTCGCCACGTGGCAAGTGTGCAAAAGCAGTGGTTTACCTGGGGCGACACCTACGAGATCGAGGTCAACGACGGAGAATACGACCCCGTCGCCGTCCTTGCCGTGTGCATCATCATCGACTGCGTGCTGGATAGCCGGGATAACTGATCAAAAGAAAAGCCGACAGATTGCCCAACTTCTCATAAGGAAGTTGGGCAGTTTTATTCGCCTGCGTGCGAGAATATTTCGCCAAAGGCGAAATTTTTGCTTACGCAGTGATATTCGGCTATCGCCGAGTGGTATTCGCTACGCGAATTTGGAGGCGAATAAAATATCACTGAAGCCGCAAGGCTTCAATATCACTATCGCGATTAGCGATAATATCACTCCGACGAAGTCGGAATATAACTCTTGTTTTCTCTGCCGATTTGTGAGATAATGGGGCTAACGAAAAGCCTTCCTCCGGGAGGAAGGTGGCACGCGAAGCGTGACGGAAGGAGCTCGCGTAACTTTGAAGTTTTGATATGTTTTATTGTCACGCATTCTCCCTCACCCGACTTCGTCGGGAGCTCCCTCCCGGAGGGAGCCTTAGGATGCGCAACCGTTGGGGTATGGGCTTTGCCCGAAGCATTTGTAATACAAATGCGAAACTGGCGATAAAGAGGTAAAAGATATGGATAGTAACGATATCATTGTAGCACATCAATTTTCATCAAATCACAAAGACGAATTGCAGAAAGACAAACTATGCGGTTGTTTTTATTGCTTGGAAATTTTTGATCCTGTTGAAATCAAAGACTGGATTCCCGATTCAAAAGGAACAGCGGAATGTCCCTATTGTGGGGTAGATTCCGTTTTAGGCGAACATTCCGGTTTCCCTATAACGAAAGAGTTTTTGTCAAAGATGAAAGAATATTGGTTTTAATAATTAACCCCGACAGACTTTAAAATCTGTCGGGGTTAATTATTTGTTTTCTGCGGATTAAATCAAGTAAGGTTATTTATGATTTCCCCGCTAAGAACATCACGCTTTTCCCTTGCGGCGTTTTTTGATGTTGGAATTATTCCCCGTCCTCGTCGTCCTCGTCGGCGTCGAGAATGCAGTCGGTGCAGTCCTCGGCCTCGCACTCGTCGCAGAGGCAGAAGTAGTCGTCCTCGAAATCCTCGTCGTCGTCCTCGTCGTCCCACAGCTCATA
>JAFQUG010000141.1 GCA_017408625.1 Clostridia bacterium
CAACAGCGCCGAGAAGAGCGCAAGACCAAGGCCTACCCATACAAACACCTGCGCAAGGATCTCAATGATCTCATTAAAGTTGCCAAGCGTGTACATCACGGCGTTTTGCATCTCAAAGAGATAATCGGTAGTGTGCTCATCAGCATAGGAAAGTTCAACCAATTTTCGGATCACAGCCTCATCATCGGCAGCAATCGAGGCAACGGCAAATACATACATGCCGGGTGTATGCTCAACACGATCCTCGATATAATTTGTCTCAAAATTCTCAAACTTTGAGCCAAACTCCTCAGCACGCGCTTCCTTCCATGCGCTATACTCATCGCAAACGACAGAGCCGATTACCATATTGTCGCAACCGTCACCCTGCTTAAAGAACAAGCCCACAACCGAAAGATTTTCAAGTTTCTTATAAACCTCGTCGGTATCTGCGTTGTGAGCGCGGTATTCAAGCTGGAAGTAAAGCCCATCAAGGGAGGTGAAAAGGTCGGCCACTGTCGTTCCGGACATTGCAAAATATGTATTGAATGCCTGCTGATGGAAGGCTACGTAATCAAGACCGTATTTTGCAGGATTCCATCTCATATCATAATAGTTGTCGCACAGCCGCTGGAAACGCTGCTCGTCGGTATTATTATCAAGCCAATCGGTATTGCTGATATCACGGTCCTTGAGCCAATTCTTCACAAAGCTAGCCTGATAATTATCAGCAAGATGATACCCGTTTTCAACAATGAAATTGGCCATATAGAATCGAGAAATTTTATCGTACGCATCCTCAAGCGAGGTGGTAGAGCCGGGATCCATCTCACTGAGAGCCTGTGCCAGCTTGACAATGCCCTGCGCGCTGGTATTGTCAGGACGAGTAATGCCATAAACGGCAAGCACGGCGTTCTGAACGGCAGTATCGGCATAAAGCTCACTCTGAATGGCAGTAGCACTCTTGAAGGTATAGCCCGCAACCTCGGGCACAAATTCCTGATTCCAGTTGAACCATTTCTCCGTCCACCATCTGTATGCGGCATCGGTATCCCAATACCCCTCATTATTTGCCTGCTCCGTGAGAGCTTGGCTAACTTCGGGAATTGCCAGCTGCTCCTTGATATACTTGGCAAATGCCGCATTACGCGCAGCGGTCATTACGGAATTTACACTATCTTTTTGTTCGGTATAAACGTCCACATCAAGTTTACCGTTCATGCCCGAGAAAAGCGTATCAAGCGCGGTCATATCCATATTATAGGACTGATCTCTCAAGTACTGCTGCAGCGCAACCGCAGAAATCACGACCTCGTTTTCACCAAGCTCGGTCTTAGCACCGTTTCTCCAGAAAACGTCGGTAATGCTGCTGAGCGTGCTCGACTCCGCAACACAATTCCAACTGCTGTCAATGCGTGTGTCATCATCAATGTCGTTATCGGCGGGCTGATAGGCCACCAGAAACATCGATGCATTCTCACCGCTCATGTACTCACCAAGGCTGCCACCACCATAGGCGCCGCCAACATATGCAGTCATAGCATCGATATCATCTTGGTGCACAAAAGCAAGACCGTGGAAGCCGTAATCTCGCTCGTAGTCAACCTCGCGCTCAAGGAACATATCCATCAACGAGGGCTCCTCCTCGGGCCCCTGCTGTTGCTGCGTATTGTCTTTAGGCAAAAGGCTCTGATAGCGGTCATAATTAAAGTTGGTATTGACAACGCCGACAACGGTCAGCTTAAAGGCCGCCGAATCAGAAAGCTGATTTCTGTCGATCTCGTTGAACACCAGCGTCTTACCGATAATATCGTTTGCGCTGCCATCGTTAAGCATCGTTAAGGCATTCCCCTCAACAGTCACACCCTCGTAGGTATAGCCGTACTTTTGCAGCTGACGATAGAAGAACTCAGTGATGGCAATCTCACCTGCTGCCACAGGCAAGTCACCAACCACTGTATAATCGGCAGGTAGCTGCTCTCTGGTCATAGCAACAAGACCTGCAATTTTACCTGTAAAGACAGTGTTGGATTCATACTGCTTGAACATGTGTGACATTTCAAAGCCATTCTCACTGTGGCTATACTGCGAGCCCGTAAAGACCGGGTAAAAATCAAGCCCCGTTTCAGCCTTCAGACGTGCAAGATCCTCATCGGTAAAAGCATGCTGCTCGTGCCAGCTGTACATATCGCCATCCTCATAAGTGGTAGTGCGGCGCACACCCATCGTAACAGCCGCCGAGCGAATCTGGGTGTCAATAATCGATTGCGTGGCAGCGTTTACCTTCTCATAAGCCGCCATGGAGCTCGACAGGCCAAACATGGCAAAGGAGATAAAGGAAAGGAGGATCGTCATCACCAGACGGAACTTCTTGTGCTTTAAGCCCGATGCACCCATTTTAACGGCGTTCTTCATCGGGAGCTTGGAGCGAATAAACTTCGACTCATGCTTTTCGTATTTCTTGGTTTTGACATCCCTCTCGGGCTGGGTGTGCTCAAACACAGTGGTAGCGCCGTCCTTGGAAATGCCCGCGGCAGAGCGCAGCTCCTCGTTTACGCGTCCGTCACCCGACAAAAGCACGTCGCCACCCGCCTTTGCAAGGTAGGCATTGATCATTTCAAGGTCTGCTGCGGTCAGCTTATAGCCGCTTTCAATACGCAAAATATGATCGTTGATACGATGCACACCGTCGCTGATCTTTTCTGCCTGATGCTCATGCTTGGTCACGTCCTCAATGATCCTGCCGTCAGCAAGCTCCACGATACGGTCGGCATACCGCTCGGCGAAATCACGGTCATGAGAAACAACAAGCACAAGCTTGGTCTTCGACAACTCCTTCAAGGTGTCAAAAATTTGCTTACCCGTATTAGAGTCAAGCGCACCCGTGGGCTCGTCTGCCATGATGATCTGGGGCTCTTTTACCAGCGCACGCGCAATCGCGACACGCTGCTTCTGACCGCC
>JAFQUG010000142.1 GCA_017408625.1 Clostridia bacterium
ACGGCATGGAGTGCGTGCAGCAAGAAGATATTGATTTTCTGAAGGCATTGAGGGAGAAGGGAAAGCCGATCCTGCTTTGCGTGCATATTCCCATCAATTGCCCTTCGCTGCATGACGATACGGTGCGTGATTGGCGCAGAAATATCAATATTGGCCCCGGTGCGATCCTCAAAAACGAGGCAACGGCGGCGTTTTGCGAGTACGTACGCGATCCCGCGTCGGGCATTGCCGCCGTGATCGCGGGGCACTTGCATTTTTCGCACGAGGACGAGCTTGCCCCCGGGCTTGTGCAGTATATCACGGGTGGTGCGTACCTCGGTATCTCGCGCAAGATCACGCTGATTCCCGCAAATCCATGTGACTGAGTCAAAAAAGCCCTGTCCCGCCGCTGTCATCCTTGAGCAAGCATTTTTCTGCAAGATTCTTCGCTTCGCTCGAGAATGACAGCAGAAAAATGCGCCGCGAAGGATCTTGAGGCGGGACACCTTTGCTACTTAACTTCATGATAATGCCCCGCAAATTGAAAATTTTTCAAGATTCCGCGAAATTTTTCTTGATTTCGCGGAACCTTTTTGCATTTTTGGCGTCTATATAAGTAAAGGGTACATTATTTCTATTTACAAATCGGGAAAAATCTGCTAAAATAGATTCAAAGACAGAACAAAGGAGGCCTTGCTTATGAAAAAGAGACTTGCGATCGCACTTTTGTGCCTGACGCTGACCTGCGCGATGACCGCTTGTAATTTCGCCGATTTTGAAATCGGAGGACTTGTGGGCGAGCTGCTTGGCAATATCGATCTGCCCGGTGAAGATATCCTTGGTGAGATCGAGCCGGGAATTGCTGAAACAGACGTCAATATCGGAGAAATTGTGACCGATGTGGATTGGGGAACCGATTATATCTGGTGGGACGAGACCGAAATCGGGACAGAGGACGTCACGTACGTGGAAATCGAGACCGACGGTCCTTGGGTCGAGCTGCCCATGGATCGGTATTCCGGCCAGAGACTGACGCTGCTTGGCATCCATGAGCACGATCTTGGAGCAGAAAGAAGCGACAATATCGTAGCGGATGCTTCGTATGCGCGCAATCAGGTCGTGACGGCTTATTACGGCATTGAAATAGACGGCGTTCTGATAGAGCAGGACCTGCTTTACGATCAGGTGCGCAACGACGTGATGTCCGGTGAAGGAAGCTTTGATATCGTATTCGGATCAATTGCCCGCGACGGCGCGCCCTTGGCGCAGAACGGTTCTTTGGTCAATCTGTCCGGTCTTCCTTGGGTGGATCTGACAAATGACCGTTGGGATGAGGATATATACAACGGCCTGGCGTTCGGCTCGTATTTGCCCATGGCAACAGGCGTGATCACGCCCGACGCCATGCTCAAGACCTCGGTCATCCTGTATAACGTCGATCTTGCCGCGCAACATCAGATCGATATGTACAGCTACGTGATGGAAGGCGGCTGGACCATGGAAAAGATGCTTGCCATGGTGGAGAACAACTACGTGGATCTCAACAACAATGCTGTGGCGGATCCCGACGCGGATCTGTTCGCTTACGTTTCTACGTTTGATGGTGCACAAGCCTTTGCAACGGGTGCGGGCGTGTCCATGCTTGTCAAGGACGATGCGCAGATCCCCGTGATCAATACCAATATGGATCAGATCTCGTGGCCGTACGACGTGCTTTACAGCATGGTCAACAACGTTGCGTCGGTATGGGTTACAATGAATGACGTCATGCAGGATTATGACCGCCTGCAAGTTCCCGAGAAGACCTTTGCGGACGGCAGAGCACTGTTCTATGGTGCAACGCTGGAGCGCGCCATGGCAGGGGATCTCGGACAGTTGGGCGTGGCACCGTATCCCAAGGCGGATCTGGACGTAAAGGACTATCGCTCTTACGTGGATTGCAACGCAACGGCGGTGATGGTGCCGCAGAGCGTGCACGATCAGGAGTTTGTGGGATATGCGCTGGAGGCTATGGCGCAGCTCAACGACGACCTGTATGAAATTGATCTCTCCATGCGTATCTGCGCTTACGCCGAGTGTGCAGAGATCCTGAAGCTGATCCTGGAGACCAAGACCTTTGATTTCGGTTGCAATTACATGGCTACAACGGATAGTGAGAAGGTCATGCTGTTCCGCACTGCGTTGGAGAATGGTAACTCTTCGCTCAGCTCGGTTTGGATGAAGTACGAGAAATCGTTTGCAAAGCAGCTTGCTAAGTTCTGTGCGCAAATGGAGAACGTGACAAATTGAGCCAAAGGAGAATCTGCTTATGAAGAAAAGAATTGCGATCGCGCTTTTGTGCCTGATGCTTACGTGTGCGCTGACGGCATGCGGCTTTGCGGATTTTGAAGTTGGCGGTCTTGTTGGCGAGCTGCTTGGAAAGCTGGATCTGCCCGGTGTGGACGTGGATCCGTTCTATCCCATTCCGCCCGTAGAGCAGCCCCCCGAGCAGGATTTCCCCGTGACAATGGGGCCGGGCGAGGAGCTTTACGGCTTCCCCGACAGCCTTGATCTCAAAACCGACGTTCTGATCCTTGAGCTTTTGCAAAACGAGCCCTCTTCGGATACCTATGAGCCCTTGATCATCGACGAGTCGGTGCTGGCAAGAGATCAGCAATTTATGGATCTGTACGGATATGCAGTCAACCATAAGTACACGCCGACCACGACCGATATTTTTGAAATTGCCCTGAGTGAAACCACGGCAGGCACGGGGACGCTGATTTTGTGCTATACCCCCGTTTCCTGCATTGCGGATATCGCCATGACCGGAGCATTCCACAGCGCAGGGACGCTGGCAGGCTTCGAGATGGATAACGGCTGCTGGTTTGACGCACTCAACGAGGATCTGAAGATCAACGGCAAGCAGTACGTCTTTGCCGGATATCTGACCCCATATGCGCAGTTTGAGCTGGATTGCCTGGTTTATAACAACGAAAAAATGCGCGAGATGGGCTTTGACTTGACTCAGACCGTATATGGAAACGCATGGACCATGGAGCTCTTTTACGAGCTGTGCACACAGGTGAAAACCGATCTCAACGGTGACGGCACCTGGAGTGACGACGATTTCTGGGGCGCGATGTACGACGAGTACGGATGCGCAGATACGCTGTTTTACGGCAGCGGCGTGGATCTGTTTGCAGACGAGAGCACCGGTGAGCAGACCTATCGCACTTGCGTGGAGCTTGCACAGTTGCTGGAGGAATACCGCAACGTGACCCGCGAGAGTGCGGTAGCAGAGCAGCTGTTCATGAAGGGAAGATCGCTGTTCTATGCAACCGAGTTGGATCATTTTTCGGGGCTTGATGGCAGCGGTGCCATGATCACAAGATCCGAGTTTGAGGTGTGTGTTGCGCCCGTGCCTATGTATAATAAGGAGCTTGGATATCATTCCACCTTTGACGACGGAACAGTGTTGAGCATCCCGCGCAGCGCGCAGGGGGATG
>JAFQUG010000143.1 GCA_017408625.1 Clostridia bacterium
AAACGGCAATAAGAAAAAGGGCAGCGTCACAGCCCCCGATATGAATCAGGCGCGCTTGCAGCTGCTTGCCGAGGGTCTGACTCCGATTGAGATCAAGGAGCAGAACCTTTTGACCAAGGATATCGAGATCTCGTTTTTGGAAGGCGTCAAGCCGCGAGATCTGAGTGTGTTCTGTCATCAGTTTGTCAGCGTGATCGATGCGGGCGTGCCGGTGGCGGAGGCCTTGAGTTTGCTTTCTCAGCAAACCGAGAATAAGACGCTTCGCAAGGCGATCTCTCAGGTGCAAAAGGAGATCCAGCAGGGCGAGACCATGGCGGATGCTATGAGAAAGCAGGGGAAGCGCGTGTTTGCCCCCATGTTCGTCAACATGGTTGCGGCGGGCGAGGCCTCGGGTAATTTGTCGGTTGCGTTTGCACGTATGGCGGATTATTATGAAAATGCAAATAAGACCAAGGCTGCCTTGCAAAAGGCGATGATCTATCCTGCTGTGGTGCTGATCGTGGTCGTGATCGTCATGTTTGTCATGATGCTGTTTGTGCTTCCCACCTTCAAGGGAATCTTTGAGGATATGGGCGCAGAGCTGCCCTGGATCACGCGGGTCATCATGGGCACGAGTGATTTCTTTGTGGGCTACTGGTGGCTGATTTTGATCGTCGGTGCTCTGGCAGGACTTGGTATATGGCTGTTTTCACGCACCAAAAGGGGCACGTACGTCTTTGCGTGGTTTGCGCGAAAAATGCCTGTGTTTGGTCCTTTGACCGTCAAGACTGCGTCTGCACAGTTTGCACGCACCTTCGCAACGCTGACCGCATCGGGCTTGCCCATCATCGAGGCTTTGGAGATCGTGGCGCGCAGTATGACCAATGTATATTTCAAGGACGCCTTGCTGCGTGCCAGAGAGCGAGTTGCCGTGGGTACCTCGCTGGCAGAATCCTTGCAACGCGGCAACCTGTTCCCGCCAATGGTGATCCATATGGTCAAGATCGGTGAGGAATCGGGTAATCTTGAAAAAATGCTGGATAAGCTTTCGGAGTATTATGACGAAGAGGTACAGGCCGCAACCAAGAACGTAATGGCCATGCTTGAGCCTATGATCATCGTGCTGCTTTGTCTGGTGGTCGGAACGGTTGCCATCGGTGTCATGCTGCCTATGTTTGAAATGTACAGCATGTACGACCAGTATCTGTAAGCGATAAGGAGAAGATATGCATCCTGCATTGATGATATGCGGTGCCGCCTTGTGCGGTGCGGGCGCAGGCGCGGCCTGTATTCCGCTTGTGAACCGCTATTTGGTAAAACTTGAGAAGAACAAGCTTTCAGGAAAGGCTTGTGCGGCATTTATGATCGTACTGGCACTTTTGTGGGCTGCCTCGTTCGGAGTGCTGGGCTGGAGCGCGCAGGCGTTTTTGATCAGTCTTGCAGCCGCGGCGTTGCTGTCTCTTTCCTGGATAGACTGGAGCACGTATGAGATCCCGTTTGCCTATAACGTCTTTATTTTCGGGCTTGGCGTGCTTGCTCTGATTTTTGATCTGACCCATTGGTACGAATATCTGATTGGATTTTTCGCGATCAGTCTGCCGCTTTTGTTATTGTTTTATTTGTCAAAGGGGGCGGCGATCGGCGGCGGAGACGTCAAGCTGATGGCTGCTTGCGGCATGCTGCTGGGTTGGAAGCTTGCTTTGCTTGGATTTGTGCTGGGTTGTATCATAGGCTCTGTGGTACATATTCTGCGCATGAAAATATCGGGGGAGAAGCACATGCTTGCTATGGGCCCCTACTTGTCGATCGGTGTGTTTTTATCCGCACT
>JAFQUG010000144.1 GCA_017408625.1 Clostridia bacterium
CCATTCAAGCAGTGCAACCGGAAGTTCCATCCCGAGGATACCGTGGTGGAAGTCGGCGGCGTGAAGATCGGCGGCGGCAACTTCTGCATCATGGCAGGCCCCTGCTCCGTGGAGAGCCACGAGCAGATCGTTTCCATTGCCCGCAGCGTGCAGGAAGCCGGCGCAGGCGTCCTCCGGGGCGGCGCCTTCAAGCCCCGCACCTCCCCTTACGATTTCCAGGGTCTCAAGGCAGACGGCATTGAGATCTTGCTGCACGCCAAGCGCGAAACAGGTCTTCCCATTGTTTCCGAGATCATGAACGCAAATCACCTGCCCATGTTTGAACAGGTGGACGTCATTCAGGTGGGTGCACGCAACATGCAGAATTTTGAGCTGCTCAAGGAGCTGGGTAAAGCGCAGAAGACCATTCTGCTCAAGCGCGGCCTTGCCGCCACGCTCAAGGAGTTTCTGATGTCAGCCGAGTACATCATGGCAGGCGGAAACGAAAACGTCATTCTATGCGAGCGCGGAATCCGCACCTTTGAGACCTACACGCGCAACACGCTGGATCTCTCAGCCGTACCCGTGCTGCACGAGCTTTCCCACCTGCCCGTGATCGTAGATCCCAGCCATGCAACAGGCTCTGCCAAGCTGGTTGAACCCATGGCGCTGGCTGCCGCTGCCGCAGGCGCGGACGGACTGATGATCGAGGTGCACAACGACCCCGCGCACGCTATGTGCGACGGTGCGCAGTCGCTGACCCCGGAGCAATTTGACAAGACCATGCGTCACGTACGCCTTGTGCTGGACGCCATTTCCGATATTGAACACTAAGGAGACCCCACATGACCGTTGGAATCTGCGGCCTTGGACTGATCGGCGGATCTGCCGCCAAGGCCTACAAGCAAAACGCACCCGAAATCCGCGTTCTGGGCTATGACAAAGACCCCACCTCGCAAAGCTACGCGCTGCTCTCGGGCATGATCGACGCGCCCTTAAACGAGACAACGCTGCCCGAATGCGATCTTGTCTTGGTCGCGCTCTACCCCGATGCATCGGTTGCATACATGCGGCAGATCGCTCCCCTGCTCTCCAAAAACTGCATCCTTATGGATCTTTGCGGTGTCAAGGGGCAGGTCTGCGAGGTTGGATTTGCCCTGGCAAAGCAATACGGCTTTTGCTTTGTGGGCGGCCATCCCATGGCGGGCACGCACAATTCCGGCATCAAATACACGCGCGCCAACATGTTTGCGGGCGCGCCCATGGTCATCGTTCCCCCCACCTATGAGGATATTGCCCTCTTGGGCCGTATCAAGGACATGCTTTCCCCCATGGGCTTTGGCTCGATCACGGTCAGCACCGCAAAAGAGCACGACCGCATGATCGCCTTTACCTCACAGCTTGCGCACGTGGTATCCAATGCCTACGTCAAAAGCCCCACCGCTCGCGCGCACAAGGGCTTTTCAGCAGGCAGCTACAAGGACATGACCCGCGTGGCATGGCTCAACGAACACATGTGGAGCGAGCTTTTTTTACAAAACAGCGAGCCCCTGCTTGACGAGATCGACGCTTTGATCGCGTCCCTGACCGAATACCGCGACGCCATCGAGGCGAGAGACAAGGACACCCTGCGAAAGCTTTTGGCCGAGGGCAGAGTGGCCAAGGAAGAGATTGACGGAAGGAAAACGAGCAAATGATCACCATCCAAGTAAACGCTTCAACAAAATACGACGTGCTGGTGGGCAAGGGTCTGCTTGCGCGTGCGGGCGAGCTTGCCAAAGAGGTACTCTCCCCTTGCCGTGCACTGATCCTGACCGACGATCACGTAGCCCCCTTGTATGCAAACGCGTTGTCCGCCTCCTTGACGGCAGTCGGCTTTGTACCCGAGGTTTACGTAGTGCCGCACGGCGAGGGCTCCAAATCACTTGGTACGCTGGGTGCTTTGCTTGAGCACCTGGCAGAGCAAAAGTACACGCGCACCGACGCCATGTTCGCGCTTGGCGGCGGCGTGGTAGGTGACCTTTGCGGCTTTTGCGCCTCGGTATATTTGCGCGGCATTCCCTTTATTCAGATCCCCACCACGCTGCTTGCCTGTGTGGATTCCTCGGTCGGCGGCAAGACCGCCGTCAATCTGGACGCAGGCAAAAACTTAGCAGGCGCGTTTTATCAGCCCCGCCTTGTGATCTGTGACCCCGACACACTCTCGACGCTGCCGTCCGAGATCTTTGCGGACGGATGCGCCGAGGTGATCAAATACGGTGTGATCAACGACCACGCGCTTTTCTCGATGCTGGAGGACGGCATCTCCCCCGCATCCGAGCAGATCATTGCGCGCTGCGTGCAGAACAAACGCGACGTGGTGGAAAAGGACGAATTTGATACCGGGATGCGCCAGCTGCTCAATCTTGGGCATACCGTGGCGCACGCGATTGAAAAATGCTCGGATTTCAAGATCTCGCACGGCTCTGCGGTCGCCATCGGCACCGTGACCATCATGCGCGCGGCCGTGGCGCAAGATCTTTGCCCCGCATCCGACCTTGATGCGCTGCTCTCTCTGACAAAGCAGCTCGGCTTACCCGTTTCCTGCGACTTTGGTGCAGACGAGCTGGCAGATGCCGCGCTCTCCGACAAAAAGCGCGCAGGCGGAAGCATCACACTGGTCGTGCCCTACGCCATCGGCGACAGCCGTCTTTGCAAAATTCCCGCTGAGGACGTTGGCTCTTGGTTTGCCAAGGGGCTTACCTGAAGAGGTGCGCCATGCAAGTAACACTTCACACCCCCGCGCCGCGCGGCACGCTTCCCTCATTCCCCTCCAAATCCGAGGCGCACAGATACCTGATCTGCGCCGCCCTCGCAGACGCGCCCACGCATATCGCGTGCACGG
>JAFQUG010000145.1 GCA_017408625.1 Clostridia bacterium
GGCGGGATACTTATGGCGCACCGCAATCACCTTACAATAATAATGATACAGGCTGTTCTCGTCCGCCATCTGATCCGCAACCGTAGTCGTGATCTGCTTATTTGCGGGATAGGTTGCCCCCTCGGGATCACGCAGCACCACGCCGTCGCCCCACAGCATGGCCAGGCGGCGGTTGGCATCGGTATTCTCGCTGCCGCGAGAGCCGCGCATACCGATCTCTTCCCCATAGTAGATCACGGGAGAGCCCGAGCAAAGCAGATAGAGATTGGCCGCCATACGCGTATAATTGTCCGTGATGAATGCGCCCGCAATACGGTCCATATCGTGATTGGACAAGAACGGCATGATCATTCCGTCCGGATTTTTCTCCTTGACGCTCTTCTGATAGCTTTGCACGTAGTTGGTATAGGTGGCGATATTCTTGCCCTTGGCAGCTGTTGCCAGAATGCCCTCGGCCTGCGACATGGTGAAATTAAAGCAATTCATGGCAGGATAATATTCCAGCACCTCCGAGTCGCCCGACCAGCATTCCCCCACGCAATAGATATCCGGCTTGACCTTTCGCAGCTCAGCCATATACCACTCCCAGAAATCCACCGAGCGAGCGGTATCACCGTAGTAAATATACTTGACCGCATCAAAACGGAAGCCGTCGATGCCCAGATCCAGATAGTACTTGGCCACGTCCAGCATAGCCTCTCTGACGGCGGGGTTGTCATAGTTGAGCTCAGGCATGCTGCCCGAGAAATTGCACTCATACCAGCAGTCCACGCCTGCAATCTTGCCATAGGCGATCCCATTCTTCTTCTCTGCCGTAGTTGCACAGGAGTAGTAGTCATAGTATGGGTCGGATACGTCTGCGTTTATACGCGCCTCTTTGAATTTCAAAAACCATTCATGCTGATCCGAGGTGTGATTGATGGCAAGGTCCAGAATGATCTTGACGTTACGCTCATGACACAGCGCGATCAGCTCCTTGAGCGTTGACTCCTCGCCAAAACGCCAGTCGATCTTGTAATAATCCTTGGCATCATATTTATGGTAGGTGGGCGAGGTAAAAATGGGCGAGAGCCAGATGCCCTGCACGCCAAGGCTTTCTCCGGAATGGATATTACCGTCGTTGAGATAGTCAAACCGGTTGATAATGCCGCGCAGATCTCCGATTCCGTCGCCGTTGGAATCGGCAAACGAGCCCACAAAGATCTGATAAAAGGTGCGGTAGTTATCGTCGATGGGATCGACCTCGGGCGCGGGAGGGCCCTCCACCACGGGAGGCTGCTCCTGCGGTGTGCAGGAAGCAAGCGCGGATGAGGTCAGACATAATGCAAACAGCATAAGCAAACTCAATATTCTTTTTACTTTCATAGACTTTTCCTTAATTCTTGACAGAGTTGAGCAGTGCGTCGTCGATCTTCCCCCATGCATTCGGGCCTGCGCACTTGACAAAGATGCCCACGGTCAGCACGTCGCCCTCGGCGATCTCGATTTCCTCGACCGTGGCCGAGTGCCACTCGTTATACACCGTGATCTGTGTGGGAGCCTTGGCAACCACCTCTCCATTGATCTTGACGTAGGCGTAGATCTCGGTCTCGCCGCCGTCGCCGCCCATGATTGAGATCGAATACCTGTACTTGCCCGCCTTCAGGTCACGTACCTCTTGCTCCAGCGTAAATTCCACCACGTTGGCAGCAGCTCCCCAGAAATGGTAATGCTTGTTGCCCGTGAGCGAATCGGTCACCTTATCTTCAATGCAAAGCTCGTCGCATTTGGTGATGGCCGTAGCCTTCCAGCCTGCTTCACCGTCCTCAAAGCTCCAGTTTTGCAGGAAATTATATTCCACCATGGAGATCACGCCCTTGGCCTGCATGCCGCCGGCCTCTCCCACGATATCATACTTGGCAACGCCGCCCGCCTTGAGTGCAGCAATATCGATCTCCTGCCACACAACGGGAATGGCCTTGCGGGAATTGTCGTTCATGATAGCGTTGACCGTTTCGGGCAGCACCACGTCGCCGTTCAGGTCAAAGATCAGCTCCACGTCCTCGATGGCGTCGGCCTTGATCTCGATCTCGTTGCCGTTCTTCATCATGCCAAACACCTTGATGGCCTCGGTCACCTTGCCCTGTGCATCAAAGAACGCCTGGTTATCCACCGCGCAGCCGCCGTACCACTGCCCTGCATCCTCGGGATCATACTCCTTGGCATACGAGGACGCCCAGCCCGAGCCGTGCGCCTCCCACAGATTCAGATTGGCCGCGTAATCCGCGCCGCCAACCGAGATCCAGGTGCCTTCCCAGTAAAACACGCCGATGCCGCCCTTGATCTTGTTGACCACGGTATCGGTCACGTTGCGCACCAGGTTGACCTGCCCCTGCATGGTAAAGGGATAATCCTTGACGATTCCGCCGCCATCGCCGACGGTGTTGCCGTAATGGTCGGAATCCTCAGCGGTAAATGCATACGAGGTCTCGGCCACCATGACCTTTTTACCGTAGGTGGCATTGACCTTATTCAGCACCTCAGCCAAGTTTTCCGGCGTGCCGTGCCAGAAGGGGTAATACGAAGAGGCGAACACGTCGTAATCCACGCCGTAATAGTCCAGATTTGCACTGTAGCTGACGTAATTCTCCGCCTTTTCGGGGTTTGCAAAGTGAATGGCGATCAGCGCATTCGGGCAAACCTCGCGCACAGCCTTTGAGCCTGCGCTCATGAGCTGCGTGATCCTTTTCCAGCCGCCCAGCGACGATGCATTCTCTCCGCACATCGCACCGTTGGTCTCGTTCCCGACCTGCACCATACCGATATCCACGCCCGCATCAACAAGCGCAGTCAGGCAATCCTTTGTGTACTGATACAGAGCCTCGGACTTGGCATCAATGTCCATGCCCTTCCATGCCTTGGGCACCATTTGCTTGGCGGGATCGGCCCAGAAATCCGAATAATGGAAGTTGACAAGCAGCTTCATGCCGTACTTGGTGGCGCGCTTGCCTACCTCAATGGCATTTTCCAGATCACAGTTTCCGCCACCATAGCCCTTGCCGTCCGCCGTAAAAGGGTCGTTCCAGATACGCACGCGGATATAATTGATGCCGTTGTTACTCAATATTTCATATACGTCCTTGACCTGTCCGTCAAAATCGGTATAAGTCACGCCGCTTTTCTCCAGCGCGGGCACGCAGGATGCGTCCATGCCAAAGATAAAGTCGTCGGGCAAATTCTCCACTTTTTGGACAAACAGTGTCTCGGAGGTCAGATTTACGTTCATTTGGTTGGGTCTCCAATCTGTATTGATCGGGTCAAATTCGGGCAATTGGGGAGCTTCGGGCGTGGGATTGCAGGAAACAAGTCCTGCAATCACCAAAGTCAACGCTGCAAAAATCGCGCAAATCCGTTTGATCTTCATGTCTCTTCCTCTTCCCTTGCGCGCTTACTTGACCAGCGCGTCGTTGACAAAGACCAGTGCGCTGATGCCTGCAACAGTCACGCTGCCGCTGACCCTTTCGATCACGCTGCTGCCTGCCGCGGTGCCGTTTGCAACCAAATTCCACTCACCCTCGAGCGTGTAAGGCAGACCCGTGTTGTGAGGATTAAGCACGACCAGTGCCATACCTCCCTTGCCATCGTCAAAGGTCAGGGCCACGATGCCGCTGCCCAGCTCATCCACCTTGGTGATCTCGGTTGCATTGTCGGTAAAGATATCAAAGCTCTTGCGCATTTCGATCAGGCCCTTATAGTAAAGCATGGTCGCATATTCGCGGTTGCCTTCCTTCAATACGGACCAGTCGATGTTGTTGATCTCGTCCGAGGACTTGTAGCTGTTCTCGTCGCCGTCCTTGGTGCGCAGCATTTCCTCGCCCGCCTGCCAGAAGGGCGTGCCCTTGGAGATCAGATTGATCAGCGCGCCCAGGTTATTCATGCGGTTACGCTCGTCGTCCGAATGATTCGGGTTAGAGAGCAGTAATTTATCCCACAGCGTATTGTTGTCGTGCGCACTCATATAGTTGATGACCATGCTGTTCTCTACCGTCCAGCCAATGCCGACACCGCGGCCGCCCTTGATGCCAAACAGCACCTTATTCCAATTTGCCTTGGGTGAGCCGCTGATATAGCCCTGAGACTTGGCATCAAACACACTGCCCTTGAGACCGTCACGGATCGCGTCGTTGAACACGGCAATGCCGCCGATAGCGTCGCCCGTGGGAACAATCTGCGAAATATTGGTCTGGTTTGCCTGCGCAGAGCCATCAATGGTAGCACCCATGGTCCAGCCCTCGCCGTAGATAATGGCATGCGGGTTAATGGTATGCACCGCAGATTCCACGCTCTGCATGGTAGCAAGGTCATGCAGACCCATCAAGTCGAAGCGCAGGCCATCCAGGTTGTATTCCTCAACCCAGTAAGCCGTGGACTCGGTCATGAATTTTCCGTACATATAACGCTCGGACGCGGTATCATTGCCGCAGCCGCTGGCCGAGGAGTTTGCACCGGTGTTGGTGTATCTGTAATAGTAATACGGAACGATCCTGTTAAACGAGCTGTTTGCATCATAGGTATGATTATAGACCACGTCCATGATCACGCCGATGCCTGCCGCGTGCAACGCCTGCACCATCTGCTTGAACTCGCGGATTCTCACCTCACCGTGATAAGGGTCGGTGGAATAGCTGCCCTCGGGCACGTTATAATTCTTGGGATCGTAGCCCCAGTTGAATTCTGCATCGGGATCAGACTCGTCCACAGTCGCATAGTCGTATACGGGCAGCAGATGCACGTGGGTAATGCCCAACTGTACCAGATAGTCCACACCCACGCTCTGACCGTGCTCGTTGACTAAGCCCCGCTCGGTAAAGGCAAGGTACTTGCCCTTATACTGCGAGGACTCGATCTTATTCGAGAAGTCACGCACGTGCACCTCCCAGATGATCGCATCATTATAAGAGTCGATGGGATTTTCCAACACGTCATTCTCCCAACCCTCGGGGTCGGTCAGAGAGAGATCGACCACCATGGAGCGGTTGCCGTTGACGCCCGCTGCCTTGGCGTAGGGGTCGGTTGCCACCTGTGTACCAACAGAGGTAGTGACGGTATAGGTGTAGTACGTGCCGTGGCCGCAGGCCTCGGTATGTGACCAGACACCCTTATCGCCGCGCACCATCTCAACCGATTTGATCAAAGAATCGGTGTGCCCGTCGGCATACAGATCCAGCACCACCTTGGAGGCGGTAGGTGCCCAAACCTTGAAGGTGGTATTGTCACCGTTGATCACGGGGCCCAGGTCGTCCCCGTCGTAATGATAATTGTCCGCGAAATATTGGCTGTCAAAAATCAGCGTGGGCACAATGGGCTGCGTGCCGTAACCCTCAATATACATGGAATAATTCTTGGAAAGGTCGAGTGCTTCCTCTACCTCCACGTAGCCGGTAGCGGCTGCTATGCCCATGGTAGAGACGTTGACGACCTTCAGTTCGCGGTCGCCCTCGTATATCTTGACCTGGCTGTAATCCTTGATGGTGACCCGGGGAGTGACGCGATACTGGATCTTGCGCTCGTCCACCATAGCCGCCAGAGAAAAGTCCTTGATCATTTCGAGTGTTTTTCCTCCGTCATCGCTCTTGTATTGCTCGGCTTCACCGGGCTTTAAGTAAATCACGGTCTGCTTGCCCGTAATCACGGCAAATCTGTCAGACTCATAATCCTTGGTTGCACTGCCCCAGGAAGAGCCGCCGGGCTCGGAGCAATCCTTTCTGACGATAAAGCCGACCTCGGTCACGTCCTCGGGCACGTTGACAGCCACCTTGCCGCCGTACGCGCACTCGTGGAACACGTATCCCTTGCCTGCCACGTCGCCCCACCAAATCCACATATCGCACTTTTCATAAGTGCCGTTGTAGGTCCAGTAGAACACGACCTGATTGTACCCTTCCTCCAAGGGAAGCTCGTATTCCTCTCCCGTAAATCCCGGGTTCTGTTGCGTTTCGGATTCGGATTGCGTTGTGCTCGGTACGCCCGTTTCAACGGGATCCGTGGTTTCGATTTCGGGCGACGGGGTGTCAAAACTGAAGCCGGGCAGGCAACATGCAGCAAGCGCGCCGCAAAGTATTGCAAGGATCAGAAATGCCGTCACCGCTCTGATTGTGTGTTTCATGTAAAGTCTCCTTTTCATTATTATCATGGGGGCTTTGTTTTATACTACCGACATTATAGCATAAACCCATGACAAAAACAAGTGTGTTTTTTATCAAAGATACACGCCTTTGTCGTTCCGTCCGTTTTGTACATACGAATCTTGACAAAAATGCGCAAACCGAGGCCTTGACGTTATTGACATTGTCGGATTATGGTGATATAATAAATGGTAATATTTTGCAAACTACTCTTTTGCTTTGAAAGGAGCTTTGATATGCAAGACCCATACGGTTATTCTTCCGGTAACACCTCACACTCCCCGGAGGATGACGCTTACAGAAACGAACAATACGACGTAGAGCTTTTGAAAAGCTACAAGGAGCTTTTGGATTGCGGCATTATCACGCAGGACGAATTTGACGCCAAGAAAAAAGAGATTCTGAACAAGAATCGACAAAGCGCGCAAACGCCGCCTCCCGCACCCAAATCCGAGCCTGCGACGCAAGCATGGCAGCCCCAGCAATACGACGAGCTGTTTCGCCAGCCCGTAAAGGCAACGCCCTCCCCTGCTTATGAGCCGGAATACGTGCCGCCCCGCATCTGCGACAAGTGCGGCAAGATCATTCCCGACGGCGAGGACTCCTGCCCCCTCTGCGCCATTCGTGAAAACGCTGCAGAGGCCTCCAAGATGCCCAAATTCAGAGGCATGAAATGGAACAAATTTCTGTGCGTGCTGCTTTTACTGTCCGGCATTTACTATATTTTCAACGCGATCGGCTCTTTGCTGATCCTGAGCTCGGCCTGCACACCCGAACTTGCCGAGAGTGACCTCTTTGGCTATACCGGATTTGTGGGTCTTGTGTTCTCCGCGGCAATGATCGTACTGTCCTTTGTCACCAGAAGCGCGCTGGAATGGAACAAGAAAAAAGGTCCGCGCCTTCTGTTTGCCTGGCTGAACATGGATCTGATCACGGTAGGCGCAGTTCTTGCGGTCTACGTCTTCTTCAACCTTGAGGACTCAGTCGATTTCGTGCTCGACATGCTGCTGGATATTCCGTGAGTGATCGATAAGATCGTTACTTATTCCGAGATCAGCATCCCCGTTGCCATCGCGCTGGCGATCTACGTTGCGATCAAGCTGCTGATCAATGTTCCCCACGCCATCTATTATCGCCACAGAAAGCACATTTTCGTATATTAATCGCATAAATACATTCATAAAGAAAGAGCCCGTGCAGATGCACGGGCTCTGATGCTTGCATATAAAGAGACACCACAACATTTTCATTATATCACACTCGTTTTGGTTTGTAAATAGGTTTTTTCAAGAAAAATAGCACTTGTCACAACTTTCTACCCTTTCAACAAAATTTTCTTGTTAACTTTGTGCGCTCTGTGTATTGCAAACCCCCAAAAAGTATGCTACAATATAGTCACAGGAAAGGAAGGTACACGCCAATGAAGAATTAAGCGCGGACCCCTTGCAAAGGCAACGAGAGAGAAAATCGTCCGGACAAAAACAAACAAAGGCCCAGGATGCCTATATATCTATGATCAGCATGCATCACGATCATAAAACTGTAAGTCCTTTGCAATGAGTCATACGACCTTCGCCCTTTGGAGCAATCGATTCACAACACAAATAATGGTGTTCTCCTTAGAGAATTAGAAGTAATGTGAGTTTGGGAACGTGAAGGATGGGCAACAAAGAGGTAGATTAAGAAAGAGAGGATAAAGAAAATGATGTTAGATACCAAGAACGCTGAGAAGTGACCCTTGATTTCGGATTTACGCCCCGAGGTCAAGGGTCACTTCTCTTTTTGTCGGAAATTTCATCTCGCGCACTCCGGGAGCTCTCGGGGCTTTTTTGTTTTTTTACGCCATGATCTCTTGACAAGATCCTGAACACGAAATAAAAGCAGCCGCCGAGGAAAAAAACTCGGCGGCTTTTTTGTTTGCCTGCGTTTTTTACAGGTCAAGCAAGCTGCGTGATGACAAGATGCGCGGACACAGGGCGCGTGCCGCCTGCAACGGGCGTGACAGTCGGTGCCGCAGCGTTGCTTGCGGGATTGCGGACAGTCATCACTCTCGTCATAGCAGCCTCTCTGATCGTTGCAGCCGCATTGATCCTCGCCTTGCTCATTGCCGCGGTAGCGATCACGATCGTTTCGCATATACGGATTTTGTCTGCTCATATAGTTATCTCCTTTGCAGAATTGGTAAAGTCACCACTGTCAGTATGTGTCACATTTTGTCGGACAGATACTGTGTGCGTGCTCTGCCCTTTCCGTTATTTCGGAGATTTGCCATCACCGCTTGACATCCGACAAAAAACGGAGTACAATATAATATGAACAAGTTCATAAAAGCAGAGGTTCTGATTTGAAACATCCAAAACAAAAAATACTTGCGATCACCGCAGCTGCGATTTCGGTGCTTTTGGCACTTTGCATCGGCGGATGTGCGTGGTACGTTTGCGACTATTACCACGCCGACACGGCGGCCATTGAGGCCTTTGCCGCCACGTGCGAGGTACAAAAAACCGTTCTGTCCGAGCAAATGATCGCTTATGGCGACGCAGATGCGGACGCAGGGCTGATCTTTTACCCGGGAGGCAAGGTGGAATACACGGCTTACGAGCCCTTGATGCGCGCACTGGCGGCCGAGGGCATGCTATGCGTGCTTGTCAAGATGCCCTTCAACCTTGCCGTGCTTGACGTCAATGCCGCCGACGGCGTCCGTGAGCTTTATCCCGAGGTTGCGCATTGGTTCGTCGGTGGGCATTCGCTGGGCGGCTCAATGGCTGCCTCTTACGCAGCAGAGCACCAAGAAGCATTTGACGGCCTTATCTTGCTGGGCTCTTACTCGACCGCCGACCTGTCAAGCACCGATCTTTCTGCGCTCTCGCTCTATGGCAGCGAGGACAGGGTCATGAACCGCGAAAAATACGACCAATACAAGAACAATCTGCCCCGCGATCTGACCGAGATCGAGATCATGGGCGGCTGCCACGCCTACTTTGGTATGTACGGCGAGCAGGACGGCGACGGAATTCCCACCATAGATGCACAAGAGCAGATCAGATTGACTGCAACCTACATCCAAAATTTCATTGACAAAGGAGAAACGCCCGATGCCGAAAATCATTGAAAACGTACGCGAGCAGCTGCTTGCCGAGGCCAAAAAGCAAATACTGGAGCGCGGATATGCCGCCACCACCATCCGCTCGGTTGCGGGGGCTTGTGACCTTGGCGTGGGTACGGTGTATAACTACTTTTCTTCCAAGGAAATGCTGATCGCCACCGCGGTCTTCGAGGACTGGAAGCGACACCTTTCCGACATGCACGCGCTCCCCGTCGATCCCCCCCGCACGCTGCTGGAAGGCATTTACCATTCCCTGCAGCGCTTTGCCAAGGAGCATCAGGTGCTCTTTTCGGACGCGGATGCCGCAAAGCTTGTATCCGTCGGCTCATCGGGTCGCCACAAAATGCTGCGCGAGCAGATCGCAGAGCTGGTGCGCCCCGTTTGTGATGACGACTTTTGCGCGCAATTCGTGGCCGAGTCGCTGATCTGCTGGTCTATGGAGCACGCGGATTTTGATACCGTGTTCCCGCTACTTGAAAAAATTATAAAAAAATAACATATCAAAAGGAGAAATCAAAACATGAGCAGCTTTGAAAATCTTCGCATCGTGGACAACTTCTATCAAACCTCTCTGTTTTTCCCGATGCCCACCGTCATTATCAGCACGCTTTGCGAGGACGGCTCCACCACCTTGGGTCCTTACTCTCTAGTGCAGCCCTACTACGTGGCAGGCAAGGACTATTACGCCATGCTTCTGTGCTGCCGTAACTCCTCCAACACCGCGCAGAACATCCTGCGAAACGGCAAATGCACGCTGAACTTTATTGACGACAAGCCCTCTACCTTCAAGGAGGCGGTCAAGCTTTCCTGGCCAGGCGACAAGCCCGAGGAAAAGATGCCCAAGTGCAACTTCAAGCTGGAAAAATCCATGCTGGAGGAAGAGAGCGGTGAAGCAAGGCCCATGGTGCTGACCGATGCCATCCAGGCCATCGAATGCACCTGGATGCGCGAGCTGGACGGTGCGGACAAGGATCTGCCCGGTGAGCTCAACGGCTATGAGGGCCCTTATCACGATTTCAACGGCATTACCTCTAAGTTCGGTGCGCACTTCATTTTGCGCGTGGACAAGATCCTGATGAAGAAAAAGTACCGTGATGCGATCATCAACGGCGTCAAGGCCAAGGACTTCCCCGCCCTGCCCGTGGACTACGGCTACCGCGATTCCAAGAATTTCTGGTTCCACCGCAAGA
>JAFQUG010000146.1 GCA_017408625.1 Clostridia bacterium
CGACGCGGTTGCGGTGGGTGAGATGCATCCCTCGGACGCTCCTTCACCACTTTATACTAAAAAAAGCAGGAATCTGCTCAAAGTCGAACAAATTCCTGCTTTTTTCGCTCATTTATCAATCCCATAGTTCGTCTTACAGATCACTCGCCGGCAACACCCCAATGGGCAGCAGAGTTGCGTACAAATCAAGCAACGCTTCCCTTTCAGGCACGCTCGCAATACCCACGCGCACGGTGGGAATATCCGAGGGATTGGGCAAACATCCCGCCAAGGTCGCGGCAGCACGCAAGGCATTTTCGCTGCTCACGACAAGCACAATCTGCGCCAGGCACCCGCTCTGTTGCAGGTATGCAAGCAAGGCGCACCATGCGTCGGGATTCGCAAAGTCCGACTGCACGTACAAAACCGAGCCGCGCTCGGCACACAGCTTGCCAAGCACGCGCAAGGTCTGCGCGCTCAGGTGATCGCGCTCGGTGTCAGTCAGCGTCTCTTTGTCGGCTTCATAAAGCCGCTTTGCCGTGTACGGGTTGGGCTTTACAAAGCTCTTTATCTGCGCCGTCACGCAAATTGCTTGCACCTCGGGATCAAGCAGGCGCATCATCAGCTCAACGGTTGGGGTTGCAAAAAAGCTTTCCCCCAGATCCACACCCAAAACAGCCTCTTGCGTGGGCGAAACAAAGCAAACGTCACAAGGCCCGATGGGGGCGGGGCGTTCGCCCTGCGCACACAGCGCATACGCGGCGGCATGCCAAAGCGATGCTGCATTTTCCGGGCAGATCGGCACAGAGACACCAAGCAATTCCCCGATCAGTTGCGCATCCTCCTCCAGAATCCCATGCCCTTGGCACAACGGCATGCATCTTGCATAGGCGTCAAATTTATCAAAATCCGAGCCATCGGTCAACAGGGGCTCCGCTACGCCGCATGCACGCATCAACCGGATCCGGTCGTGCGTTTTTTGCAGCAGCTGCCAGAGATTATTCGGTCCTGCCATGCGTCTCCCCCCTTTCCTTGCTTTCATTGTATCACATAACGTCTTTTTTTGCAAGTTTTAGAGGCCAAAATGTGAATTTTTCCGAAAATATTGCGTTTTTCTCTATACAAACGGCACGATTTGTGATATGATAATACTATCTATATAATATGCTATATAATATGGAGAAATATATGCTTTGCGATTTACATACACACACGCACCACTCCTTTGACGGGTTTCCCCACGCAACCGCGCACGCCATGGCCAAGGCCGCCGTGGATGCAGGCATCGGCGTGCTGGCCCTGACAGACCATTGCGAGGTCAACGGCCAGGTTCAGGGACTTTACGCCCACTTTGATCAGGCTGCAAGCTTTGCCGAGGCAACGGCTGCGCGCGACGCCTTTGCCGACCGGCTGACGCTCTTGCGCGGCATTGAGCTGGGGCAGCCGCTGGAGCATCCCGAAGAGGCTCTTGCCATGAGGGAGGCACACGATTACGATTTTGTCATTCTTTCGTTGCACAATATCCCGGACGTGCCGGATTTCTATCTGCTTCGCACCGACCGCATGTCCGAGCAGCACTATCATAAGCTGTACGACAGGCTGCTGGACGAGATGATCCGCTCAGTCTCCTTCCCCGGGGTGCACACCCTTGCGCACGTGACCTACCCTGTGCGCTATTGGGCAGAGGCGGGAAAAAAATTTGATCTGACACCGCACTATCCGCGCTTTATGCGCCTGTTTGAGGCACTTTGCAAGCAGGGCGTGGCGCTTGAGGTCAATGTTTCCACGCTCTGGAAGGGCTATGGCTTTGCCATGCCTGACCGTGAGCTGCTGCAGCTTTACAAATCCTTTGGCGGTGAGCTTGTCACCATCGGCTCGGATGCGCACGCGCCCGAAAACGTGGGCAACTGCATTTCCGACGGTACAAGGCTTCTGCGCGAGTGCGGCTTTGACAAGATCGTTGCCTACAAGGAAGGCAAGCAATTTTTCGTTCCCATTACTGAGTAATTGAGAGGTTTTTTTATGGAACTGACGTTTTTCTCGCTGCTCTATCCGAATGAGCAGTCTCAAAAGGATCATTTCTCGGGAAAATACTGCCCCGATATCGATATGTACACCTTGGACGAGCTGGGTCTTTTGGAGGCGTTTGACCTCAAGAACAGCAAGGTTGAGGAATATTTCACCATCGATCCTGCAGTCATGCGCTACCGTAACGAAATGTTTGCGGACATGCTGCGCTGCCCCGCTCTTGGTCAGACGCTTGCCGATCTGATGCCCATTCTCTCGGACATCATGGAGCTGCGCAGACTTGAAAGCGACAGCGGAGACACGCACGATTACCTTTCCAGCATGACTGAGATCGAGCTCTATATCTCCTGCATTGAACTGCTGCACGAGGGGCTGAGCACAGCCCGCCCCTATATCAAGGGGGCAGCCTTTACCACGCTTGCCGACCGCATAGCCGAGCTTGCCGATTCGGATTACTACCGCGAGCTCAACGCCCGCCTTGCCGAGATGACCAAGCGCGTGCGCGACATCAAATCGGTCACCATAGGCGTCAATCTGGACGCACAGCTGCGCCCCGTGCATGCGGGCGTTCTGTCCATCAACCCCGAGGCATTCAAGTCGGGCGACGTGATCGACAAGATCCTGCGTCTGAACTTCAAGAACGACCAGTACACCTGCATCGCAAACCTCGTACCCTTTGGCAAAAAGCAATCCGAGAACCAGAAAATGGCACTCTCACTGGCCTTCAATTCTGCCATCAACGACGTTTACAGCGACTCCTTGCGCTCCTGGAAAAAGATTGTGCAATCCTACGTGCTGGAAAACGCCGACTTCTTACTGGGACTGATGCCCGAGATCGAATTCGTGACCAAGGCTGCCGCCATGCAAAAGGAGCTTTCCGAGCGTGGCTGCACGCTGACCGTGCCCGAGATCCGTCCCATGTCCGAGCGCGCCTTTGTGGCAATCGAGCTTTATAATCCCTGCGTGGCACTCAAGCTGGCCAAGGAAGATACCATCGTACCCAACGACGTGGACTTTTCCAAGGACGGCGTCATGATCTGGGTGCTGACCGGCCCCAACCGCGGCGGTAAATCGGTCATTACGTGTGCGATCGGACTTGCGCAGGCCATGATGCAGTTGGGCATGTACGTGCCCGCAGCAAAAGCGCAGATCAGCCCCTGCGACGCCATTTACACCCACTTCCCCACGGGTGCTGACGACACCATCGACAAGGGTCGACTTGGTGAGGAGTGCGCGCGTCTGGGCGAAATCTTTGACAATGTCAGCGCGGATACGCTGGTGCTTTTGGACGAGTCCCTTTCCTCGACCGGCTCTTACGAGGCGTCCTACATCGCAGCCGAGGTGCTGGCAGGCCTTGCACGCGTTGGCTGCCGCTGCCTGTTCTCGACCCACCTGCACGAGCTTGCTGCCGAGATCGACCGACTCAACCATGAGTCCCTGGCCGCAGGCGGCTCGCGCATTGATACGTTAGTCGCAGGCATTGAGGGCGAGGGCAAGCGTTCGTTCAAGATCGTGCGCGCAAAGCCGGACGGCAAGTCCTACGCACGCGACATTGCCAAGCGTTACGGACTGACCTTTGACAGTATCTTGGAGAAAATCAATCACTAAGGAGAGTTATTATGGATAAAATTCTGAAAGCATTGGAAGACAACGCCACGCTGACCCCCGAACAGCTGGCCGTTATGTTTGATAAGGAGCAGGGCGAGATCAAGCAGCTGATCCGCAAATACGAGGAAGACGGTGTCATTCTCGGCTACAAGGCCATGATCGACTGGGATAAGACCGACCGCGAATACGTCACCGCGCTCATTGAGGTCAAAATGACCCCCCAGCGCGACCGCGGATTTGACCGCGTGGCAGAAAAAATATACAACTACCCCGAGGTGCAGAGCCTGTACCTGATGTCGGGCGGCTACGATCTGTGCTTGGTCATTGAGGGCAAGACCATGAAGGAGGTTGCATACTTCGTGGCGCAAAAGCTTGCTCCCATTGAGTACGTCATTTCCACCGCAACGCACTTCGTGCTGCGTAAATATAAGGATAAGGGCGTCATCTACGGCGCTGAGCAGGTAGACGAGCGAGGAATTGGCGATATATGAATTACGACCAGTTACTATCCAAAACCGTGTCCGAACTCAAGCCGTCCGGAATCCGTAAATTTTTTGACCTTGTCGGAGAAATGACCGACGTGACCGCTCTGACGGTAGGTCAGCCCGACTTTGTCACGCCCTGGCACATCCGCGAGGCAGGCATTGAGAGCCTTGAGCGCGGCAAGACCTACTATACCTCCAACGCAGGCAATCTTTCCCTGCGCGTGGAGATCAGCAGATATCTGCAAAGAAGATTTGACCTTTGCTACGCTCCGCAGGACGAGATCGTGGTTACGGTGGGCGGCAGCGAGGCCATTGACATTGCCATCCGCGCGCTGATCGAGCCGGGCGACGAGGTCATTATTCCCATGCCCTCCTTTGTGTGCTACGAGCCGATTGTCCGCATGGCAGGCGGCGTGCCCGTCATCATCAACACCACCTTTGAGAACAAGTTCAAGCTGACCGCAGCCGAGCTGAAGGCCGCTATCAGCGAAAAGACCAAGCTTTTGGTGCTTCCCTATCCCAACAACCCCACGGGCGCGATCATGGACAAGGACGACCTTGAAGCGATCGCCGAGGTGCTGCGCGGAACAAACATTGCCATCTTGTCCGATGAGATCTACGCCGAGCTGACCTTTGGCAAAAAGCACGTGTCCATCGCTACCTTGGACGGCATGTGGGAGCGCACCATCATTGTCAGCGGCTTTTCCAAGGCTTACGCCATGACCGGCTGGCGACTGGGCTACCTCTGTGCCCCTGCACCGCTTGCAAAGCAGATGCTCAAAATTCACCAGTACGCCATCATGTGCGCACCCACCACGGCACAGTTTGCCGCTGAGGAGGCCTTGCGCAACGGGGATGCGGACATTGAATACATGGCCGAGGAATACAACCGCCGCCGCAGATACATCTACTCAGGTCTTGCCGACATCGGCATTGAGTGCTTTGAGCCCGAGGGCGCGTTCTATATCTATCCCTATATCGGCAAATTCGGCCTTTCCAGCGAGGAATTCTGCTCCCGACTGCTGCTTGAGCAAAAATGCGCCATCGTGCCCGGCACCGCCTTTGGCGAGTGCGGCGAGGGCTTTGCGCGCATCTCTTATGCGTATAGCGTCAAACATATCACCCAGGCTTTGGAGAAGATCGAGGCGTTTGTCAAGACACTGAAATAAGGAGAATGGCATGGAAGACTTATTAGGCGGACTTTTAGAGATCGTGTTGGAGATCGTAGGTGAATTTCTGTTTGAGTTTTTCTTACCGCATCTCTCGCTTTACCCGCTTCTTCCAAAGAAAGAGCGTTCCAAAAAAGCGAGGATTCTGCTCCAATGCGTTTGCTATGCTCCAGCTGTCGTCGCCATCCTTGCACTCTTCTCTCCGCTCGCTTGCCTGATATTCGCACAGCCGCAGTCTGCGGTACTCTTTTGCACCATCCTGGCCGCCATCGGCCTTGCGTATATGGCGATCGTGTTTGTCATAAATCTGGTATTCAAACGAAAAGGATAAATAATAAATATCCACCCGCATAGCGGGTGGTATTTCAGTTTCGGGCATAGCCCTAATAATACTGGCTGCGCACAAGTGCGCCTTCAATTGGCCTGCCAGCCATGCAACTGTTACTTACTACCCATAAATGGGTCCCGTGGGTCGAACATCGCTAACTGATCACTTTCTTGATCCCTCTTCAGTTGATCCGCGATGTACTCTTTTATTGCCTTCGTGTTCTTCCCCACGGTATCAACGTAATATCCCTTACACCAAAATTCGCGGTTTCGGTAGGCGAACTTCATGTTTCCAAACTTTTGGAATATCAAAAGTGAACTTTTCCCTTTTAAGTATCCCATAAATCCCGAAACGCTCATTTTGGGCGGGATACTAACCAAAAGGTGTATGTGGTCTATACATACTTCTCCTTCGATTATCTCTACGCCTTTCCATTGGCATAATTGTCGCAATATCTCCCGTATCTCCAGGCGTTTTTCTTCAAAAAATACCTTCCGACGATATTTCGGTGCAAATACAATATGATACTTGCAATTCCACTTGGTATGTGCTAAACTATTATTGTCTATGTTTGTGTTACTCATAGATAAATCCTCCAAATATGTTTTTTTAGTTTTGACTGGCATGTCATACTAATTATACCATATTTGGAGGATTTCCTCTCATCGGCAGAGCCTCTATTGAACCACGCGACTATCGCGTGGTTTTCGTTTTTCAA
>JAFQUG010000147.1 GCA_017408625.1 Clostridia bacterium
ATGACCAGGTCAATGGCCTCGGTCTCCTTGACCGCACCCATACCGAACAGGCGGCGGATGTCCACAATGCCGATGCCGCGCAGCTCGACGTAGTGACGGATGATCTCGGGGGCAGAGCCGACCAGGGTCTTGGCGGATACGCGCTTGATCTCAACCGCATCGTCCGCGATCAGTCGGTGGCCTCTCTTGACAAGCTCGATCGCAGTCTCACTCTTACCGACGCCGCTGTCACCCAGCAGCAAAATACCCTCGCCGTATACCTCGACCAGTACGCCGTGACGCGTAATGCGGGGGGCTAAGTGCTGGTTGAGCGAGGCGATCAGTGCTGCCATAATGGGACTGGTATGCTCTTGCGTGCGCAGTATGGGCACGCCTGAGATCTGCGCTTGCTTGATCAGCTCGGGAAAGACCTCGTTGCCCGTGGTGAACAGTACGGCCACGGGAAGTGCTTTGATAAAGGTAACAAGAGCCTTTTCGCGCTCGTCGGGAGCAAGCTCAACTAAGTATTTATGCTCGGCGTTGCCGATGATCTGAATGCGGTCGCGCTCAAAAATGCCGTAAAAGCCCGCAAGTGCCAGACCGGGACGGGATACCTCGGGCGTGCGTACCAGCACGGTATCGTAATCCTCGGGCACCCAGATGCGCTCAAGCGAAAATTCTTTTTCCAGCTGCGAAAGGGGAATGGTGTAAATATCTTCCATGATCCTTCTCCTTTGATTATTCTGCTTTCATTATAGCATGAATTTTCGGTTTTGAAAAGTCTTTTTTGCTCCTTGCGCCAAAAAAAGTACGAGATATTCACAGCCATGTCACAATAAGGGTGTATAATTAACGTGAAAATTTATGGCCATATGGCTTACGGAGGAATATATGACGTTGAAATTCAAGGCAGCGCGCGTGGTTTCGGTTGCAATGGCTCTGCTTTTGCTGACACTTTGCTTGGCGGGCTGCTCGGGTAAGATCAAGCCCGTGGAGAGCACCGAGCAGGAAATGCGCGTGGTTGGTACATGTGACGGATACAGTATCTATTACGAGGAGCTGCGTTTTGTTGCGTCAACCTACAAAAAGATGCTGGAGAACAAGTACGGCGAGGGCATCTGGGAGGATGCGGCCAAGACCGAAAAGCACCGAGGCGAGCTTGAAGAGCTGGTGCTGGAAAATCTCAAGGCAAATTATGCCATTCTGACGGGCTGTCAGAATCTGTTTGTAAAGACAGAGGATAAGGAGATCGACGATTACGTGCAGGAGCAGATCGAGAATCTGGTCAATCAGAGCGAGGATCAGGGCGGCTTTGGCGGCGACTTTGATGCATATCTTGCCTGGCTTGCGGAAAACGATCTGACCGACCATTATCTGCGTTTTATCTACCGTACCGGATACCTGGAGTCCGCTATGTACTATGCAGCCATTGAGGCTGAGCTTTTTGCGTACAGCGAGAAGAACTATTCCGATTTTCTTGATTACGTGCTGGAGGGCGTGGATTACGCCAGAACCATTCACGTCTATATTCCGATCGAGGATCAGAGTAAGACAGACGAGTATTTCGATACTGCCCGGCGTATTGCGGATGAGCTGGCTGCCTGTACGGATGACGATGAGAGATATAGCCTGATGTGCTCGCATATCGGCTCTGCCGTTAATAAGGATTTGAGTATTACGGAGGCCGGCTATTACTTTACCCATAACGAAATGGGTGAGGAATACGAGGCGGCTGCGTTTGCGCTGAGCGAATATGAGACCAGCGGTGTTGTGGAATACGGTGGCGGCTACTACGTGATCATGCGTATGCCCATTGAGGAGCTTTACGTGCTGATGTACGGTGAGCAGCTGTTGCAGTATTACCAGTCGGCGCAGATCGGTCTTTACGAGGACGGTATTAAGGAAAATATGAAGGTTGAGCTCAACGAATACGGCCTGAGCCTTGACCTGGTCAATCTGGATTAAAGATCATCAAAGACAAAGATTAAGAGAAAGAGGATGAGCATGGCGGCAAAACGGGTGCGAATCAAGAATAAGCATCACGCATGGGTCAAGTGGGTTGTGGCAGCCTGCATTGTGGCCGTGCTTGGCGCAACCTTTGCTGCGAGTGTTGGCATCGGAAATTGGCTGCTTGATATGGCCGAGCGGTATCCTGCCGAGCAGGAGCAGGAGGGCATCAGTGTGCCGCCCGAGCAGATCGTCCCGGTCGGCGTGCCGGCAATCAAGGCGTATTCGTACGATCTTGGCAGCAAATACAGCAGCTATGCCAATGCGGGGATCTCACATCTGTGTGCGCCGCTGAGAACGGCTGACGGAGCACTGGCCTTTACCTCGCGCGTTTGTGAGCGCGCAGGCTGGGAGCAAAACGGACGGGTGGATCTTGCCGCAAATGCCTGGGAGCTTCACCGGGGCGGACTGTATCTGAGCACGTATTTCCCCATCACGGGATTTGACGAACAGGATGTGGCTGTCAGAGAGCTGGTCCTTTCCTATGAAGCATCCTTGATTGCCGAGGCGGCAGGGAATGGGGTGGACGAGATCTTCCTGACCGGCCTTACACCCACGCAAGCCAACATTGCAAAGATTGTGCAATATTTGCGTCGCGTCAAAAGCCTTGCGGGTGACGTTGCGATCGGTGTCATGATCAAGCCTGAGGTGCTGATGGCAGAGAAATATGACGTATATCTTGCTGCACAGCTGATGAGTGCTTGCGATTTTTTGGTGCTGGATCTGCGCGGCTTGCCGCTGACCGATGCTGCTTTCGAGGTCGGAACCGAGGGCCAAACGACGGGCGATGCTCTTGGCGATACTCTCACAGAAGCCGAATCCGTAACTGAGCAGAATACGCTGAGCATCATGTACGTAATGGAGCACATGCAATACGACCTTGTGCGTTACTCTCCAAGGCTTGCGTTTGATGAGCAACAGACCGACGCGTTGGATTACATCATTGCCAAGGGATACGGCAATTGGGTGATCATGAAATAACGAAACGGGAATAAAAAAAGGCGGAGTCAACCGGTGTTGACTCCGCTCTTCGTTTTGAATAAAACGCCTGTTTGCTCTCAGAAGTGAGCAAGACCGTCCAGAATGTCTCTTGCCATAGCTGCGTGTTCACCCATTTTTTCTGCAGCCTTTTCGCCTGCCTTGCCGTGCAGGTAAGCACCCAGGGCTGCCATTTGACCAACCGAGATGTCAGCAGATTTGCCCGAGATCAAGCCGCCGATGATGCCTGCAAGCACGTCACCCGAGCCTGCGGTAGCCAGCGCGGTGTTGCCCGCCAGATTGACAAAATATGCACCGTCAACGGTGTAGAGAACGCTGTGTGCGTCCTTGAGCATGACGTTTACGCCGTACTGAGTATACAGCATTTGTGCGTTAATGTATACGCGATGCAGCACTGTTTCGGGCTGCATGTGGTTGCCAAGCAATCTGGCCGCCTCGGCAGCGTGAGGAGTCATGACTGTGCGTGCCTTCTGTGCGCTGCTGAGCTTTTTGAACATGGCGGGCTTTGCGGCAATGATGTTGAGCGCGTCAGCATCCACGACCATGGGAACGGACGCTTGCTTGAGCACCATAGAGACGATCTGCTTTGCCAGCTTATCCTGGCCAAGGCCGCAACCGATCACGATGGCATCTGCACGCTTGAGAGCAGCCTTGAGCTTTTTGGTCATGTCCTTTTTTTCGTCATAGCAAGCCAGAACAGCCTCGGGGATCAGCTGCTGCAGTACCATTCTGTTTTTGGACTGGGTAAAGATCTCAACTAAGCCTGCACCTGCGCGGTAAGCACCCATTGCAGCCATGTAAGCCGCACCTGCCATGCCAAGCGAGCCTCCGATCACCAGTACGCGGCCAAAGGTGTGCTTGGTGGAGCGAGCGGGACGGACCGGCTTCATCATAGCAATGTCGTAATCCTCCAAAGCATGACACTGCGCGTCGGGAGCGAGGGGGTCGCTCTGAATGCCAACGTCAACCACAGTCAGCTTTCCGGCATGTCCTGCACCGGGATATA
>JAFQUG010000148.1 GCA_017408625.1 Clostridia bacterium
ATCCCGACACCTGCGAGGTGCTGCCCGAGGGTGAGTCGGGCGAGCTGGTATTCACCACCATCACCAAGGAGGGCTTCCCCCTGATCCGTTACCGCACCCGCGACATCTGCTCGCTCAACTACGAAAAGTGCGCTTGCGGCAGAACCCACGTGCGTATGCGCAAGCCCAGCGGCAGAAGCGACGACATGCTGATCATCCGCGGCGTCAACGTCTTCCCCTCTCAGATCGAAGAGGTACTGCTCAAGGTCAGCGGCGGCGACATCACACCCAACTATCAGATCGTGGTGGACCGCGTCAACAACACCGACACCTTTGACGTCAACGTGGAAATGAGCGAGTCCCTGTTTGCAGACGACATCCGTTCGATCGAGGCAGTGGAAAAGCGCATTACCTCGGGACTTCGCGATATGCTTGGCATTTCCGCCAAGGTACACCTGGTCAACCCCAAGACCATTGCGCGCAGCGAGGGCAAGGCAAAGCGCGTGATCGATAACAGAAAATATTAAGAAGGAGCGTAACGAAATGAAGGTAAAGCAGCTTTCCGTATTTATTGAAAACCGCAAGGGCAATCTTGCGCCCGTGCTTTCGCACCTCTCCCGCGGCGGCGTGGACATCAGCGCGCTCTCTTTGGCAGATACCTCCGATTTCGGCGTTCTGCGCCTGATCGTGGACAAGGTGGAGCTGGCACAGCAGATCCTCTCTGAGGACGGCGTGATCGTTAAGGTCACCGAGGTGCTGGCCGTGGTCATGAACGACCATCCGGGCGGTGCTGCCGAGGTAGTCAACATTCTGGCTGACAATCACGTAGAGATTGAATACATGTACGCCTGCGCAGGCAAGACATTGGGCAAGGCACTCATGATCGTGCGCGTGGATGACCCCGCAAAGGCCGAAGCGATTCTTTGCGCCAACGGCTTTGGCGACACCAAGGCAAACGAGATTTACAGAATCTAATTGTTCCAACGCAATAAAAAATCCTCCGCAAATGGGGCTGCGGAAATAGCGGAGATAAATGAAATAAGCCATCACATACGTGGTGGCTTTTTCACGTTCAGCTCTTGGTAAAAGAGCGTCCGTATGGGAACCCCTACAACCGCAACCGCTTCACTTGTTTCCCTCGTGCCTCGGTCAACTGCGCTCCGCTGCGGTCCCCCTCCCCCGCGGGGAGGCTTATGAGCGCATCCGTTTTGCCTATTTGCCCGTTTCGGGAGGCGTTCACCATCCGTTTTGTGCGAATGATGGCGAGGTTGCCCACAAAGCCTCCCCGCGGGGGAGGTAGCTGAGCGGCACGAGCGGAATGAATGACAGCCTAAATGGCTGTCAGAACGCGAGTGTGACCGAGCCGCAGCGAGAAGACCGCAGCGGAGCGAGTTTCAAAGCATTTTGCTTTGAAATGAGAGAAGCGGTTGCGGTGGTGGGGGGTTCCCATTTCACCGCTCTCTCACCACTGTATATAAACAAAAGCAGCAGGAATTTGCTCGTTTCAGAACAAATTCCTGCTGCTTTCCGCTAATTTCTCAGCCCCATGCGGAGGATTTTTTTCGATCAATTCTTCTTCTTTTTGCATACCACGGCTGCCGCGGTTGCTACCGCCAATGCTGCTACGGGTGCGGCTACCGACTTGCAACCGCCCTCGGCAGGTGCTTCACTCTCGCCCTCTGCGGGCACGGTGCTCTCTGTCTCGGCATCTGCATCCTTGCCGTTAAGCACGCGGAAGCTATACGCGGGCAGCGTGATACTGTACCCGCCCTCGGTTGCCGTTACCTTGCCGTCGGCCTTGATCTGTGAGCCGTCGGTGGGCAGCTTATCTTCTGCGAACAGGTAACTGTCCATCTCGCAATCGAACAGGCTCGTGGAAATATTGACCACCTGCTCGGCTGCCGAGCGGTTGACGGCGATCAGACTCCACGTGCCGTCGGGGGCCTTGACGCACACAGCATCAATCAGATTATCATCCGCTCCCGTCACGGGATATACCTCCGAGCCCTTAGGGATATAATTGCAAAGCAGCCCCCACGAGTAATAGGTGGGACGATAGCTCCATTCTCCGTCGGTCTTGTAGCCAATCAAGCCCATGCTCATCAGACCGTAATTGTCACCGCCGGTCTCGTTGTAATAATAGTACACATCGTGCAGCGGCCAGTAGGAAAGTCCCGATGCACCGGCTGCCAGCGAATTGACCGCCATGGATGCGATAAACAAGCCGCGTCCGTACGTTTCCGTTGACGCTGCCGCATACGCGCCCTGCGCGCTGCCGTCACCGAATTCCCCGAATATATAAGGCTTTTCCGTGCCGTAATTGGTTCTTCCCAGCACGAACTCGTCGATCATATCGTCCAAGTACGGCATATCGTAGCTCCAGGAATAGGTATGCGAGTCAAACATATCGCACACGTCCTTCAAGGCGTCATATGTGCGGCAATACCAGCCAAGGCTTTGCGCGTCGTCCGCGCCAATCAGCTTGACGCTCTCCCGCAGCCCCGCATCCTTCAGATAGGCATCCACGGTTTTATAGTATTGCACGTAGCGATCAAAATCCACCACGCCGCCCGACACCTTGAAGGAATAGCTGGGCTCATTCTGCAAGATCACGCCCTTGACGCAATCATACCCCAACTGCTCCTTGATATAACGCAGCACGGTGGTCACGTTCTCGGCCATTTCATCCAGATCGTTGGGCGCGCTGAGCCAGTCACCGCAATCGGGATAGGACAGCCAATCCCCTGCTGCCGCGCCCCACCAGGTCAGCGTGACGTCCACGCCAAGCTCCTGGCAGACCTTCAGATATGCAAAGGTACACTTGACCTCATCCGAATCCCAGCGGAAGTTTGCAAAATCCGCACTCTTCGGGTCATCGTTATCGTTAGCAGGCTCAAACCACTCGGGCATGACCATCATACGCACGCTCTGCAGACCCATCTCGTCTATGCGCTGCTTGATCAGATCCAGATCCTCTTCGGTGACACCGCGCTCCAGATTGACCGGCAACAGCAGCTTGGGATCCCACTCACAGCCAAGGCCTACCGTGGGAAACTTGTTGGGCGTGTCGGACACGGTCAGATCGTACGTGCCGCTCTCAGCCTCTGCGCCTATGTTGGTCATTTCAAATACGGTCACATTATCCACCAGCACAGAGCCTGTGCTGAACCAGATTCTCGGACCTGCGTTGACGTTGACCGCATTCTCATTGGTGATCGTAAAAATAAAGTTCAGCTTGACCCATCCGTCACTCGTGCCGTAATGCGAGGAGGAAGCCATCTCACCGATGTTGTTTCCGGCTGCGTCATACATGGTCATACCCAAAGTGACGCCCGAGCCATCGGAAGATATGTTCTCATATTTGACGTCCGCCTGCATCAGATAGGTCTTTCCGTAAGACATATTAGCATACTGAAACGCGCTGTTCGCCATAGGTGTCTCGTTGGTCATTCGCAAGGCTCCGGAGCCGTCCACGCCCTCTCCCTTGGCATACTCAGCCGTGCAATTCGAGGGGTCGTTACTCCAGGATTGCCAGTTATTCAGTTTTCTTTCAAAATCTCCGTTCTTGAACATATTCTTCTCTGCAGCACCTACTCCAAATATCGAGCAGGTTGACAGTAAAAGCAGACAGGAAATTCCTGCACAGATCCAACGCCTCAGCATATCCTTACCTCCAATGTCTGTGATGTAGTGATTTTATTATAGCACAGCTTTGCCTATTATGTCAAGCCGCCATTTCTGATCAAAGTACAAAAGACCTCCGCAGAAGCGGAGGTCTTTGATTGGGTCATCAGACCGGGATATCGTAAAAATTGCAATACCAGATCACGTTAAACACAATGCCGACGGCAAGGAACGCGAGCCCAACGATCAGCATGGCAAAATCGAAGGCCTTTTTCAATTCCTTCATTTTGCGCTCGCGGTAATCACCGTACAGCTCCTGCTTTTTTCTGCCCATGGGGACAAACCAGGTCAGCACAACGTTTCTCAGGATAAATCCAATACCGAGCAGCGCGCCCTGGCTGCTGACAAACATCAGTCCTGCAAACATGGACACCAGAATGCCGGACACGAAGAATCCGTCAGCCAGAACCATGAGATTCTTTCCAAGATCATTCGTAAAAAAGCCCTTGATGGCGAATACGCCGACCGTAATCAGCGAGGCAATACCGAACCAAACCAGAAAATTGATGAGAAATTTCTTATTTTCCTGTTTCACTACGTCTTAACCTTCCATCTCGCCATTGACGATCTTCTTATACTTGATCTCCTCTGCATTGTTGCAAAGTACGAAATGTCCGGGGCTGATCTCGCGGAAGGAGGGCTTATCCACAGAATAATCGTGCTCTGCAATCGGATTGTACGTAATTCTGGTACGCTGCTTCTCGTAAACCGGGTCAGGCAGCGGAATTGCGGACAACAGCGACTTGGTATAGGGGTGCAGCGGATACTTGAACAGCTCGTCCGAATCTGCAAGCTCTACCATCTTACCAAAGTACATAACACCGATTCTGTCCGAGAAATACTTCACGACAGACAAATCCTGCGCAGCAAACACCTCCTGATAGGCCTTCGCCACGCCTGCGCCGATGCGGTCGATATCTGCCTTTGGCACATCCGGCAGATAGGGAATGCCCACGCCGCCGGAC
>JAFQUG010000014.1 GCA_017408625.1 Clostridia bacterium
CGCGGGACGTCGAGGGTGCCGTCCCCTGCGAGTGTGAATGGTATCCGAGTGTATGACTGACAATATTCGGGCGGACTCGTTGCCGCCTGTGCAACAGGAGTGTATACACTTTTGCGCGGTTTTACGCGTTCCGATACAATTCAAAAAGCTCGTGCAGCTCTGTGATCTGCCGCTCGGTCTCGGCGATCATGGCCTCGGTCTCGCCTGTATCGTCGTCCTTTTGCAGCTGCTTGTAAAGGCGCAGGACCTCGCCAAGCTCGGTCACGCTCTGATTGACCGCCCGACGCACCACCACGGGCGCGCGGGAATGCGCGTCGTCACCAAGGAACACGCGCGGCGTGGTAAAACGTACCTGCAGCCCGGGGTCGCCGCCCTTTTCCCAAACCAGCTTGGCAAGGCGGTCGGCGTGCGCCAAATTCTGCTCGCCCAAGGCGGCAAACACGGCTGAGGGGCGGGGAGCAACGGTGCGCAGCACGCGCGCAAAATATTTGTGCCTGGCCGCATTCTCCCATTGGCGCGCCTGAATGCAGGATGCTGTTGTATTATAATCCGCTCTGCGGTTTTCGTTTTGTCTCATAAGTACCTCCGATTGCGTTGTTCAATATATTCTATGCAATCTGCCGAACGGAATTTCCTTGACAGGGGACAGGAGCGGGTGCTATAATAAAGGCAGAAATCATTGTGCGGAGGACAAGAAATGCTACAGGATCTTCATTCGCATACCTATTATTCATTTTGCGGCGCGGATCAACCCGAGGCGGTGGTAGAGGGCGCGATTGCAGGCGGCCTTGACGTCATTGGTATCACCGATCACAACTACGGCGTCTGCTGCCAGCGACTGGACGTGTTTTTTTACCAGAACCAAGACCTTGGCGAGGATCATTACCGTTGCTTCAGGCGGTATTACGATCACATCAACCTGCTGCGCGAGAAGTATAAGGATCAGATTACCGTGCTGCGCGGCATTGAGATCTGCACCTTGGACAGATTCCGCTACCCCATAAACGATCACGACGACATTTCGTTCTTTGACTATTGCCTGATCGAGAACATTGACGCGATCGAGCAATCGGTTGCAAAGGGCGACTTATTCGGCTTTGCCGAGCGGTGCGGATGCCGTGCAGGCGTGGCGCATACCGATCTGTTTGCCTTTGCCAAGAAGATCGGGTACGACCCTTATGACTTTTTCAAAAAGATGGCCGAGCGCGGCATTTTCTGGGAAATGAACGTCAGCTACGATCCCACGCACAATTACAGACAGCATCAGTACATGCTGGATTTCTTTTCCTCTCCCGAGCAGCAGGATATCGTGCGTCGCGCGGGCGTGGAGGTCAGCGTGGGCTTTGACGGCCACCGCATCTGCGATTATCTGCCCGAGCGAGTCAAGGACTATTGCAGGCAGATCGAGCAGATGGGAATCCGCATGCCTTTTGAGGAGTTGAAATAAACTGTTTTATGCATCATGAGGAGGCAATTTATGAACAAGAGAATGGATCGCAACCGTCTGAACATTGGCGTATACCATCTCAGGCCCTATGCCCGTACCGAGGCGCACATCAAGGACGTGGCCGATTGTGGCATTGATTTTGTGGTCTGCATGGATAACGACCGTCCTGCTTTGGATCTCTTCCACAAGTATGGTGTGGGTGCCATCGTTTCCGGCATTGTTCCCGGATGGTGGGGCGGTGACGGAAGCAACGCAGGCAAACTGGCCGATACCAATCCCATGAAGAAGTATGAGGCCGCCTCTGCATCCTTTGTTGATCATCCCGCAATTTGGGGGATTGACGTGGGCGACGAGCCCTCTGCACTGGATTTTCCATATTACGGAAGGGTCATCGACTATGTGAACCGTGCCTTTTCGAACCAATTCGCTTATCTGAATCTGTACCCCAACTATGCGTCTGTTTCCGGGAACAATGCGCAGGAAACCGTGAACCAACTGGGGACTGCAACCTACGCGGAGCATATCCAAAGATACTGCGAATGCGTTCCTTCCGACTACCTTTGCTACGATTTTTACCTTTATTCGATCAACGTTGCCAAGCACTACGAGAATCTTCGCGTAGTAGCCGATGCTTGCCGCAACACGGGGCGGAGCATGTGGATCGTGCTCCAGGTCAACTCCCACAGGCCCGAGGAATGGATGAGCGAGAACAACCTTCGGTTCCAAGCCTATACCTCCATGGCTTTTGGTGCAGAGAATATTATCTGGGCTTGCTACACCGCCGGCTGGTGGCACAATCAGGTGTTGGACGATCAAGGCAATCAGACCGAGCAGTACGGTAAGCTCAAGCGCGTCAATGCGCAGATCCGTACCATTGCCGACGAGTACATGAAGTACCGCCGTGTGTCCACGCATTTTGTCGGATATCAGGGGCATCCCGATATGAATTGCGTACAACAGGAGAGCATTGAGTCCCTGTCCACCGGAGTTTTCTTTGATGTGAAATCGGATAACGGTGCGCCTGTCCTTGTGGGTGAGATGGTCAGTCGGACCAACGACGGCTCGGCAGCACTCATGATTTGTGCCGCTGACGACCCCTATGAGAAAGAGCTGAAGGAGTATCAGGTCACCTTCCGTGCGCCCAACCGCTGCATCCGCGCTCTTGGCGGCGACGGCTATCAGACCGTTACCGATCTTGGCGGTGTGTATGCCGTTACCGTAAAATCCAACGAAGGCGTGTTGATCACTGCGCGCTGATCCATCATTACCGTTAAGGAAATTTATCATATAAAAGGAGAATTGAACATGGAATACGGTTTGCAATTATTCAGCGTTCGCGATATCACGGGCGCAGATCTGGAAGGCGCACTCAAGGCAGTTGCAGAGTTGGGCTATTCCTCTGTGGAATACGCGGGCTTTTTCGGCCACAGCGCAGAGACGGTTGCCGCATGGCAGGAAAAGTATGGGCTTACCTGCGCGGGCACGCACTCGGGCACGGCTGAGCTGCTCCCTGAGAACATCGACGCCACCATTGCGTATCACAAGACCATCGGCAACAAAAAGTTCATCATCCCCGGCGAGGATCTGAGCACCTTGGAAAAGATCGACCGCTTTGCAGCGATTGTCAACGCGGCCATTCCCA
>JAFQUG010000149.1 GCA_017408625.1 Clostridia bacterium
GGCGTACCGTGAGGCCGAGCTCGTGATTATTTCCACCCCCACCAATTATGACGAACGCAAAAATTATTTCGATACCTCGTCGGTGGAGGGCGTCATCGAGCAGGTGATCGCGGTCAACCCCGACGCCATCATGATCGTCAAGAGCACGGTTCCCGTCGGATTTACCGAGGGCGTGCGCGAAAAATACCATTGTGATAATATCCTGTTCAGCCCCGAATTTTTAAGAGAGGGCAGAGCGCTGTACGACAATCTGTACCCCAGCCGCATCATCGTCGGCGTGCCCGTGCAAAATGCAAGGCTGAAAAAGGCCGCCGAGACCTTCGCGGGGCTCTTGCAGGACGGCGCGATCAAGGAGAATATCGAGGTTCGTTACATGAACCCGACCGAGGCCGAGGCGGTAAAGCTGTTTGCAAATACCTATCTTGCGCTGCGCGTTTCCTTCTTCAATGAGCTGGACACCTATGCGTGCGTGAGGGGGCTGGATTCCAAATCCATCATCGAGGGTGTGGGCCTGGATCCCCGTATCGGCGATCACTACAACAATCCTTCCTTTGGTTACGGCGGCTACTGCCTGCCCAAGGACACCAAGCAGCTGCGGGCAAATTACAGCGCCGTGCCGCAGAACATCATTTCGGCAATCGTTGCGGCAAACGGCACCAGAAAGGATTTTATTGCCGATCAGATCGTGGCAAAAAATCCCAAGGTGGTGGGTGTGTATCGCCTGACGATGAAGGCAGGTAGTGATAACTTCCGTCAGAGCAGTATTCAAGGAGTCATGAAGCGCATCAAGGCCAAGGGCATTGAGGTCGTGATCTATGAGCCTGCCATGAAAGAGGACTTGTTCTTCAACAGCCGCGTGATGCGGGATCTGGATGAATTCAAGGCAACGTGTGACGTTATTTTGGCCAATCGCTATGACGAGGAGATCCGAGACGTTCTGGACAAGGTTTATACAAGGGATCTGTATTTCCGCGATTAAAAGAAAGGGAGACGGGTATGCAACCAACCGTAGAAAAAGCGTTTTTTGCACTGCTGCGCTTTGAGATCAACGGCACACAGCCGTCGGATGATGTAAAAAACGCCATAACGCCCGAGATCTTACCCATATTGTTTCAGCTTTCCAAACGGCACGATCTGGTGCATTTGGTGGGCGATGCCTTGGATAAGATGGGATTGCTGCCCGAAGGAACGAAAGCCCGAGAGCACTTTTTGCAGGAACGCTATTTGGCGCTGTATCGCTATGAGCAGCTGCGCCACGAGCTGGAACAAATTTGCGACACGCTTGAGAGGGCAAGGATCCCGTTTATCCCCCTGAAGGGTAGCGTGCTTCGACAATATTATCCCGAGCCCTGGATGCGTACCAGCTGCGATATCGACGTTTTGGTTGACAAGTCGAATTTTGAGAACGCCAAGCAGATCTTGGTGTGTGATCTCAGGTATCGTGTGCAAGAGATCGACTCTTCGCATGACGTATCCCTGTATGCACCGAGCGGTGTTCACTTGGAGCTGCATCACAGCTTGGTTGAGCAGGATCGCGCGCAAGACTCTGATGCTATTTTGCAGAACGTGTGGGAAAACGTTGTGGAAAGCACGTCGTATCAAAAGGCTATGACCGACGAGATGTTTTATTTTTATCACATCGCGCATATGGTAAAGCATTTTGAGATCGGTGGCTGCGGCGTGCGCCCCTTTTTGGACATCTATTTTTTGCAGCAGCGCGGATGCTGTTCGCAAGCGTGTGAACGACTTTTGCAAAGGGGCGGCTTGCTGACCTTTGCAAGGGCGGCAGAGGAAGCGGCGAATGTATGGATCGGCGGCGTAGCGCAAACACAGCTTTCCAAGGATATACAGGATTACATCCTGTATGCGGGGATGTATGCAGACACCAAAAACCGTGTGGCGGTGCAGCACGCGAAAAAGGGCGGTCGTTTTAAGTATTTGTGGTCGCGCGTGCTTTTGCCGTACGGGCAATTGGCATTACAGTATCCGAATCTGGAAAAGCGAAAATATCTGTTGCCGTTCTATCAGGTGAAGCGTTGGCTTCGACTGTTGCTTGGAAGGGACGCCAAAAACGTATCGCGGCAGCTGCGGGCGAATGTGAGCGCGCAAGACGACAGGAAGGAACGCGTTGCAAAATTATTAAAGGATCTGGACTTATAAATTCAAAAAAGGGCACCCCATGAGTGGTGCCCTTTTTTGGCTGGGATGGCCGGATTCGAACCGACGGATGCCAGAGTCAAAGTCTGGTGCCTTACCGCTTGGCGACATCCCATTTTGAAGCGGCAGAGCCGCGAAACGCATTTATTATATCACGCAAATGCGTATCTGTCAAGAGAAAAAGCCACTCCTGCGATAAAAAAGCAAACGAAAGGGCCGACCGTGTTTGCAGAGCATGCCCTTTTGTTGCGTCTTATATCGAGAGGGAGTATGCCAAAGGTAGAGGGACGGAGCACAAGTGTGTAAAACAAAGACCGTGAATGGAGATACCGTATAAACCCAAAAACAAGAGGATCGTGCAGCGCGACGTGCTATGAAGCAAAAATTGCTTGACACCGTACGACTTTTTTAGTATAATGGTTTCGGTTGAAGCCGTCGGACGGATGACTGAAAGGAGAGCATATGTCGGATAAAATTTCTATTGTGGTGCCTTGCAAGAACGAGGAGGCCTGCATTGAACTTTTTTACGATGCCTTTGTCGGGGTGATTTCCACCTTGCCCGTGGAGTATGAGCTGATCTTTGTGGACGACGGCAGCACCGACCGTACATTGGAGATCTTTCGCACGCTGGCGCGTCGTGATGCATCGGTGCGCTATATTTCGCTGTCGCGCAATTTCGGCAAGGAGGGCGCGATCTATGCGGGCCTCAAAGCCGCCACGGGGAATCTCGTGGGGCTGATGGACGTTGATCTGCAAGATCCGCCCGAGCTGTTGCGCGAGATGTATCACGGAATCAAGAAGGAGGGCTATGACTGCGTCGGCTGTCGGCGCACCACGCGCGAGGGGGAATCCCGTGTGCGCAGCTTTTTTGCCCGTGCCTTTTATAAGATCATCAATCGCATGAGTGATGCCGATATTGTGGACGGCGCACGCGATTACCGCTTGATGTCGCGCCGCATGACCGACGCCATTCTTTCGATGAGCGAGGTTGACCGCTTCAGCAAGGGCCTGTTCGGTTGGGTCGGCTTTCGGACCAAGTGGCTGGAATACCGCAATATCGACCGCGTGGCGGGAAGCACCAAATGGAGCTTCCGCAAGCTATCCAAATACGCCATTGACGGGATCGAGGACTTTTCGACCGCACCCCTGAAGATCAATTTCTTCCTGTCGCTTCTTTGCATGCTGGGCGCATTGGGGGTTCTGGCGGCACACATCGTTTTTGCCGCAACCGACGCGCGTTTTCACGAATTTATGGAGCTCTCGCCCATTTTCATCGCCGTGCTCTTTGTCGGCGCGTTGATCCTCTTTGGAATGGGTGTGCTTGGCGAATACATCGCCAAAATCCTGCACGAGGCCAAGCACCGCCCCGTATACCTGGTCAAGGAGACCGAGGACGATCTGAAAAAGGTCGATCGGGAGACGCGCGAGGATACCCTGCAATACCGCTGATAAGCACAAAAAGCCACCCGTGTGGGTGGCTTTTTGTATTTAGATCTCCTCAACCTTGATCAAATTCGTATTTCCCGACTGCCCATTGGTGACGCCGCCCGTCACCACGATGCGGTCTCCC
>JAFQUG010000150.1 GCA_017408625.1 Clostridia bacterium
AGCGACATGGTTTCCACCGCGTTCGGCTCACTTGCCATGATGACCTCGGTACTGGTCGCACCCGACGGCACCACCGAATACGAGGCGGCACACGGCACGGTCACCCGCCATTACTACCGTTATCTCAAGGGCGAGACCACTTCGACCAACCCCATGGCCACCATTTTCGCGTGGTCGGGAGCTCTGCGTAAGAGAGGTCAGCTGGACGGGCTTGACGATCTGGTTGATTTTGCCGATAAGCTGGAGGCTGCCTGCCTGCAGACCCTGAACGACGGCATTATGACCAAGGATCTGGTCGGCCTTGTCGTGCCCGGTACGCCTGTCACCTCGGTCAATTCCCTGGAGTTCTTGAAGGCGATCAGAGAGAGACTGGAAAAGGCGTTGGCGTAATTTTATGGTAATAATAAATCCCCCCGACAGATGCAAATCCGTTGGGGGGATCTTTTATTCTGATTCAAATGAGCCAAACAAAACACTCATAATATTCTGATAGCGCTGTGCAAATATTTGCTTGCTTTGATCACTCAAATCTGCATAATCACCGGCAAAATAGTTCTTCAAGTCCGTGATTGAAGTAATATTAGATTTATATGCAAAGTCAAAGCACATAGGGATATTATCAAAGTGAGCAATAATATCGCCATCTGCTACGCATAATTCCTCAATATTTTCAGCATTACGACTGCTTCTGTGATGTAATATACAATTTATTACACGTTCTTTTCTATCCGCCGGATACTCAAGGCGTGTTAAAAGCTCATCCGCAATACACTTTCCGTTCAAGTGATGTTCTTTTCTCGAGCCCGTTCTTGTCATGAGTGCAATATCATGTAACAACGCACCTAATTCAACGATTTCTTTATCTGCATGATACTCGTCAGCTAAAATCAATGATTCTTTTACGACAAATTGAACGTGCTGCTCCCAAAAATCATAATGATCGGGGGCGCTATCAGAATATTGTTTGTTCATCTCAAAAACATATTCTTTTACTTTTGCAATAATGTCCATTCTTTCTCTCCGTTTTTTGCTCCAACTTCACGCTAAAGTACTTTGTGTCATCCGGAGCGACAATCCCAATCTGTCATTCTCGAGCGTAGCCCCTGCCAAGATCCTTCGCTTCGCTCGAGGATGACAGGCAGGGGCGCAGCGAAGAATCTTGATTGGGATTGTCACCCCGCTCAGGATGACACTTGTGGGATAGGTGCACTGCGGGAGCAAGCCCCCGCCCTACGAGAATTGGTTTGCTTACGCGTACTTCTTAATGCACTCCGCGACCTGTTTTGCGGCGACCTTGATCCCTTGCTCGGAGAGGTGGATGTGGTCCGGGCAGATATAGGCGGGGATGTCGGCATGGATGGTCGAGAAAAGGTCGTTGATGACAATGCCCTCGGCCTGCAGTCTTTCGGTTACCGCCTTGTTGTAAGCGGCAAGTCTTGCGGGATCGTGCCCGGGCATCTCGAAGTCGGGCGGCGTGGTTGTCGCAAAAATGACCGTTTTTCCGTAGCCCTTGAGAATACGGGCAATTCTGACCATGGTATCGCAATAATTTTCAAGCGAGGTAAACGGGCCGTCCTCCCAAAGCTGGCACACGTCCCAAAGGCCGTTGTTCCAATGGATGACGTCTGCGCCCTCCATAAAGGGCCTGTAATCAAAGGTCATGCGCAGCGTATACAGCGCAAAGCGGCAATTTTCCGGGGGCTGCCAGACCTGGTATTCATCCCCCAACAATGCAGGCACGACGGGGCCGTAGCCGATCTCTCGGATAGAGTCCCCCAATAATACGACTTTTTTCATGTTAAACCTCCCACATATAAGTATACGAGCCGCTTCCTACCGTCTCGGTGCGATCGGGCAAGCGGATTTTTGCAGTTGTGCCAAACGGCACGGTCACGTAAAGCGCGATGTGCCCGAAGCGGCGCACCCAACGCACACTCACCTGCCCCTTGACCGTATCCACGTGGGCTTGTGCGGAAAGCAGCCCCGTTGGGTAATGCGGTGCGATCTCAAATTCTGCACATCCGGGAGCCGTGGGCTTGATGCCGCAAAGCGTGCTGTACAGCCACTTATCCACAGAGGAGTACATGGGATGGTTATGCGAGTTCATGCCGTCCTCTTTTTTGAGCTCAAAGCGTTCCCAGACAGTGGTCGCCTCGTTCTGGATCATGTAGCCGTACGAGGGGTATTCCTCGCTTGTCAGAATCTCCCACGCGTCGTCCACGTAGCCGTATTTTGCCAGCATTTCCAGCATGTAAAGCGTGCAGAGATTGCCTGTGGTGAACTTATAATGCCGCTCACGAAGATCGTTTACCATGACGTCCGCTACTCTTTGGCAATCAGCCTCGGGAAGAATGCCAAGCCAGAGTGAGAACGCCTGCGAG
>JAFQUG010000151.1 GCA_017408625.1 Clostridia bacterium
CCCCGGAGGGGACGCCTTTTTTTACGTATCAGTTTCGTTGACTTTTCCCGTATGTGATAATTTTAAAGTTGTCCGTCTTATGACACAATATTATGCGGGCCACTGACATAAGGCGTCCCCTCCGGGGAAGAGGACCCGCAGTGGAGCGAGAACGCAGTGAAGCGGAACGTCCGCGGGAAAAGGGGCTATCTTAATTCATTAGGAAAGTATTATATAGTAAAAAATCCCCCAAAAGTGTTTACAACGCCGTCAAACTGTGCTATAATATACGTGCGACATAAACTGAATACCGATATCCTATTTAGCGACGGTGTACATTTTTTACTTTTTGGTAAAAAATGTATGCTCCATTTTCGTATGCTGTCGCAGTATAGGAAAAATCGGTTTATGTCGCAGTAAACGGAGCTACCATTTTTTAGTGCGTGGCTTCGGCTGCGCACTTTTTATATTTCAAGGAGGAAAAAGTATTATGGACAACACACCCCGTACAATCAGAATATGTGCGACAATCTTTCTCGTCGCAGGAATAATCGGCTTCTTTGTTTTAGGTGGATTCACAATGGACATCTCTCCTGGAATAGGTATTGCAACATGGATAATTGGCATTTTCAGTACAATTGTTGCATATATGTGTATGTGTGGATTCGCAGCTTTGATTGAAACAAATCAAAAACTTGTAAAAATCAATAACGAAATGGCAAATGAATTGAAAGTATTAGCTCGCACATACCTTATACAGAATGGCCAACTTAATCTTGAGGAGTCCTATTCTGATAAGCTTACATTGTGGTTTAAAGTTGGGTTGATAACAAAAAAAGAGTTAAATACAGAACTGCAAAAATACTATGACAGTCAAGAGGGACACAAAGAATAAAAACCTCGATTTTTGAAAAATACTATAAGTAATTAGAAAAGAGCCACCAATTAGATGGCTCTTTCTCATTTAATCAAACACAACCTCGTTGACCACTCTTGCAATTTCCGCAATCAGGGTCTCGTCCAGCTCCATAAACGGCATGGGCTCGACCTTTTGGCCCGTCAGCGTTGCCAGCCAGCAAAGCGCGACGGCAAAGCGGCCGTACGTTTCCGACATATGGAACGAGTCGCGGCACAAAGACTCGCCACCGTTCGCATAGTCAAACGCGGGAACAGTCTCGCGCAGCGTCTGGATCACCGTGCCTGCAGGGATGACGGTCGCGCCCGTGACAAGACAGGCCTTTTCGGATGCTGCGCAAAGCGCGTCGTACATCTTGCGCTGATTGCAGTCATAAAACGGGAAATGCACGTGCGGAGAATCGATCTCATACGCCCAGGTGCGCTGGAAGTACAGATCCGCGCCCGGCTGCTTTTCGCGCACGTATGCGGCAAGCTCGTTTAAGTAAGGCTGGTAGGTTTCATACTGTCCCGAAAAGCCGCTGACCTGCTGCAAGGTAACAGCGTCGTACTTCCCTGCCTCGATGACCTCCTTGACCGTGACCGGATGCGCCACCCACGTGCCGTTGACACCGTACAGGTACTCTTTTTTATGTTCCGATACGTTTTCCCAATGTGTTTGCAGGCTGCAACCGCCGATTGCCAAGTTTTCGCAGGTCAGATCAATGCCCCTCTGCTCTGCCAGCGCGTGCAGATACGCCTGCGCGTCCTCGGAAAAACTGTTGCCGATGGATAGAATTCTCACGGTCATTCTCCCTTCTCGCTTGCCTGCAGGCCGGTCAATGCTTCATAAGCAGACAATTCGTAGCCCGGGAAATACACGCCCCAGGTCTGACCGCCGATCTCGGCCTCTAAAATATAGTAAGGCTTGCAATAGATGCTTTCATACTGATTGACCGCCACACGATACGGCTTGAACGACTTATCCGTAGGCGGCAGCTCCTTATTCCAGCCATGGAACAAGGCGGTTTTCTTAACGGTCTGAATGCCCTTCAGACTCGTCATGGGCAGCGCGTAAACGCTCTCGGTATCGGCAAAGCAAAGATCTCCGTCCTTGATGTAAGCGCGGACCTCGACGTTGATAAAATCGAAAAAGCCCATGCTGCGCACGTTGATCTTGCCGTCCTTTTCCTTATAGCGGAACACGAAGGCATCCAGTCGCACGGCATCCTCGGGCACACCCAACTCCTCGTAGGCCGCGCCCACGACCTCTTGCACGTCGGCATCAAACTGCTGAACCTCGCCCGACGTCATCACAGCGTGGTTACGGCGGTTGCCCCAGATCTTCAGCACGATATAGACGATCAGGCAAGCGGCAAAGATCCAGATCAGCGCAGGGGCGTTTTCGAACGCCTGCTCGACTCCTACCTTGGCGGCACCGCGCATAAAGCCGATCGCCACGATCACGGCAGCAAGGCCGCAGACCCATTGAATGATCCTCCAGACCAGCGGCAAGGACGCCTTGGCCTCCAGATCCTCGGCGCGATCCTGCACCTCTTGGATATCGATCTTTTTTGCAACGGTGGCCACGATCAGCTCTCTGCCGTTAGCAATCTCATTCTTCTTATTTTGCGTTACGTTGACTCCCCAAAGCGGTATCATATGCTTGCTCCTTTCAAGAGATAGATTTTTTATTTCAGTATATCACAAACGACGTGATTATTCAAGAGGGTGATTGCCAAAAAATATCAAAAAATACATCTTTTTAGGTTGACAATATCCTAATATTTGTGTATAATATATGTATCACGTATGGAGGTGTATGTATGAACATCAATACGAAGCAGATCGTTTCGATTTCCGAGGCCAATCAGAATTTTTCTCGTGTTGCCCGTATGGCGGATAAGCACGGCGAGCTTTATATTTTCAAGAACAATAAACCGAAATACAAGCTGGTGGATATTGAGCATGACACCAGCATTGAAATGACCGACGATGAAAAGATCGACTTTGTGGCTGCCCGTATTCTCAAGCAATACCGCCAGGCGTTTGAGGAGTTGGCAAAATGATCAAGTTCAGTCAAGAAAAGGTCTTACTTTTACACAAGCTGATCACCGAAGAAACCGGCGGTGACCCGAACGTGCGGGATATTACGCTATTGGACAGCGCCTTGGAATCTGCCTTTGCAACCTTTGATGGTCAGGAGTTATACCCTACCAAGCAGGAAAAGGGGGCGCGCCTGGGTTATGCGCTGATCTCCAACCATGCATTTGTGGACGGAAACAAGCGTATCGGCATGTACGTGCTGCTCACGTTTTTAGAAACCAACGGCATCAAAATCCGTCCTTCCAACCAAGAGGTTGCCCGCGTGGGTCTTGCCATGGCCGCAGGTGAGATGAAATATCCCGAGCTGCTGGAATGGATACTGGAAAATGAATCATAAACAAAAGACGATATCAAGTCCGTAAGGTCTTGGATATCGTCTTTTCTTTATTCACTTTCACATCGCATAATTCTTATCGATCTGCTTGAGCTCGTTGAAGGTATCGATCTCCACGATATCCGAGAAGGAGCATTCACGCACGCGCACGTTATAGGATTCGATGCAATAATCCAGCGCGACCTGATCCCAATAGCGTTCCTTGCCACCCGGGGTATTGTACACGCGCTCAATGTCCTTTTCCAGGCGTGCACCGTCCTCTTCATTCCAATAGGAAATTCCGTACATGTGGAAGCAATCCGTGCCGCCGCATGCCATTTTCTTGATATAGCCCTGCGCACCCGTGGTAAAGCACCAGTCCTCTGTGCGCTCGGTGGGCACACCCAGATAGTTGGTCTCGTACTGGTATTTGGTGATCAGCTTGGGATTGTACAAAAGCAGATCCGACTCAAACACGTAGGCGTTTTTGAACAGATGACGCGCACAGTATGCCGACGAGATATTATTGGTCTCGTTATACACGGGATTTTCAATAAAGGTAATGGTGGGATACTTTTTGAGCAGCTGATCAAACTGCTCGGACAGATATCCGCGCACAAGATAAATCTCCTCAATGCCTGCGGACATCACGGCATCCAGCAAGGTATCGATAATTCTCTTGCCCTTGACGCGCACCAAGGGCTTGGGGGTGTTGAGCGTGATGGGAACCAATCTTGAGCCAAAGCCTGCCGCCATAAATACGGCACGCTTGACGCGATAAGGCTCAAGCGCATCAAGGCCTGCCTTTGTAATGCTGCCCTCCTCGATCAGTCCCTGCTCGCAAAGCTCGGACACCAGCTTATTGACAGTCCCCACAGAAAGACCGGTAGCCGCGGCAAGCTCGCGCTGCGACTTGCTCTTTCTCTCCGCTTCAAGGACCTCCAGGATGGTAAATTGTTTTTTGGTAAGCTTCATAGTAATCTCCGAATGTTTATTTGCGTCGGGCAGCGATCGCCTTGATTTGCTCGACTGCGATTTTCATGATCACGTTGACGATCAGGATGAGCAGCGACACCACAGCCACATACTCGTTATTATGCTCGTTGAACTGGCTGATCATCAGCGAAATGGGCTTGTTTTGCGTGTTGGCCAAAAAGGACACGGCGGAAATGGTCATCATGCTGTTGACAAACAGGTACGAGAACATCTCAGCCAGAGTTCCCACGCTCTGCGGCAAAAAGACGCGCAAAAGCATACGCACGCGGCCAATGCCCAGTGTTTGTCCCACGGCTTCCAAGTTTTGGTTCATCTTGCCAAAGCTGTTATACATCATCAGATAGGGAGACGAGATAAAGTGGGCGGTATTGACCATGACCAGGATGACCAGCGTGCCGTAAAGCGGCGTTGACGCGAAGGTCATGACGTAGGAAATACCCAGCACCATACCCGGGATCGCCATGGAGCTGATGGCCAAAAGATGCAATCCGCGCGAGAGCGGCGAGCGCATACGGGCGGAGAAATAGGCACAGATAAAGCCAAGCGCTGCACCCACGCTTGCCGTGATCAGCGCGATCAGCAAGGAATTGACAAGGTAAGTTGCTCCCTGCCCCTTGAAGATATAGGCGAAATTATCACCCGTGAGCGAAAGGTCAATGGGATACCGCTTGACCAGAGCCAGGAACACGAATACCGCAATGGGCAGCAGCGCAAAGAGCGACATGAGCGTGCAGAACGCATACGACAGCGCCTTGTGCACGGGCTTATTGCTCCCCGCGCGCGTTTTTTTGACGAATGAGCCCTGGTCGCGCTCCTTACCGAGCAGATCAACCACAAACGCCACAATGGCGGGAACAAGCAAAATCACGCCGTACACCGCGCCGCGGCCGAACTTCTGCTGACCGATGGCAGCCTGATACATCAGGGTGGAAACAGTATAATTGCCCGTGCCAGAGACCATCAGCGGTACACCGTAATCGGTCACGATCATGGCAAAGGTGGAAAAGGCGGCTGCGATCAGCGGCTTTTTCAGATACGGCAGAGAGATGCGCAAAAACGTGCGGGTCTTGCCAAGTCCCAGCACCTCGGCTGCCTCGTAGACAGACATATCCTCGTAGCGCAGCACGTCCGCAAGCATGATATATGCCACGGGCAGCGCGTACATGACCGATCCCAGCACGATACCCGTGCCGCCGTAAATATCAAACGTCCAACCGATCAGATTTTTGAGAATACCATTCTGCCCGAACAGGATCAACAGCCCCATACCGTGCGAGATCGAGGGGATCAGCATGGGCAGTATGAGAATGATATTGAGAAATTTTTTACCCTTGATATTCACGCGCGCAGTGCCAAGTGCCAACAGATACGCAAGCAACACCACGATCAGCGTGGCGATGGTGGTATAGCGCAGCGAATTCCATACGGCACTGCCGAAATTGGGGCCGCTGACCACGTCCTTGATGTCCGTCGGAGTGATCTGCACGAACATGGCAAGGATGGGCAACACCACCACGCAAAAGAGTATTGCGCCCACCAAGGATTTGACCGCCCACGCGCTTTGCGGGCGTTTTTTTACAACAGCAGTCATACGCTCTTCCCCAATGCGCGGTTGAGCGACTCGATCTTGGTTTGCAGATTATCCACCACAAAGCTCTTGACATAATCGTTCGCAGGTGCGCTGACGATCTCGGCAGGCGTGCCGATCTGGCTGATGTGCGCCGTCTCCATGACCATAATGCGGTCGGACATGGCAAATGCCTCCTCCTGGTCGTGCGTAATATAGATCATGGTCGTGCCGAATTTGGCTTGAATGTCCTTGATCACGGTGCGCAGCTGCAGTCTGGTTGCCACGTCCAAAGCCGACGCAGGCTCGTCAAACAGCATGATGTCGGGGTTTAAGATCAGCGTGCGGGCAATGGCTACGCGCTGCATCTGACCGCCCGACAGCGAGGCGGGGTATTTCTTTGCGTAATCGGCGATGCCGAGCTCAGAAAGCAGCTCCATGGCGCGATTTGTGATCTCCGCCTTGGTCGCACTCTTTTCGCGCTTGGCCTTGAGATACGCCGCATAGGTCACGTTTTCCAGTACCGTCATGTTTTCAAACAGCGCGTAATTCTGGAACACGATGCCAAGCGAACGTTTGGAGGGCGGCGCGGTGGTAATATCCTTGCCGTCCAGAAGCAGCTTGCCCTCATCCGGCGCAAGCAGGCCCGCAATGATGCGCAAAAGCGTGGTCTTGCCGCAGCCCGAAGGGCCGAGAATGGAGAGGAATTCCCCTTCCATAACGTCTACGCTGACGTGATCCAGCGCGATCGCCTTGTTATTTTTATATTGCTTACAAATGCCTTGTATCGAAAGCTTACAGTTACTCATGCTCAGTGTGTCCATTTTTTCAGAAGTTGTTCTTTATATGCAGCTGCATTCTCAACCTGCATGTCTGCATACTTGACGCCCGTGGGGAAATTCTCCAGCACGAAATCCTTATCCTTGAAGATCTTTTCGGGATAGAAGTTTGCGCAAAGCTCCTCGTTGAGCGTGGTGGAGAGGAACGCAAAGACCTCCTTGACGGCCTGTCTTTCCTGCTTGCCCTCGATGATAGCCTGGCCGTACAGAGAGTAAGGCGAGCCCTCCTCAAAGAACACGATCTCCAGAGGGTGACCCTCACCGATCTTGGTAGCCGCGTTGGGCGTCATGCCAAGGCCAATGGCAACCTCGCCAAGCACCAGCGAGTTGACAGGGCCGGAGCCGGAAGAGGTAAAGGCCAGCACGTTCTCGGCAAGCTGATCAAAATAAGCAAGTGCCTCCTCTTCTCCCCACGCGTTGACCAAGGACAGAAGGAACATATAGCCCGTGCCGGAGGATGCGGGATCGGGCATGGAGATCTGACCCTTATACTGCGGGTCAAGCAGATCCTCGTAAGAGGTGGGCTTGTCCAGTCCAAGCTCTGCAAGACGCTGGGTGTTGATGATGATGCAGCCGCCATTGCGGATCTCGGGTGCATAGTACTTGCTCTGCACCGCATCTTCTGCGTAAACACTCCAATCCACAAGATCGGTCAGATCTGCCAGCACGCCCTGTGCTGCCAGCTGCTCTGCATATGCATACTCCAGGTCGTGCGAGATATCGCACTCGGCGTTCTTGCCTGCGGCCTGCAGGGTTGCTGCGTGGTTGCCGCTGGTCTTATATTCCACGATAACGTTGTATTGCGGGAATTGCTCATTCAGTCTCTTTTGCATGTGCTCAATGCGGTAGTCCTCGGCAGAGCTGTAAATAATGACGGTCTCTTTACCGCCGCCACAGCCGGCAAAGCAAGCAAGAGCGGTCGCAAGCAGGGCGATCAACATGACGATAGCAAAGCTTTTTTTGAACTTCATAATAGATCCTTTCCTCGGAAATGCGTTCATATTTCCGATATGCAAAAATTTTTCTGAACGGAGACGTCAAAAATTTGAATGAAAAATCAGCAAATTGTGCCTTCCGTTCAGCAACGGAAGGCAAATTTGCATTTTTGAACAGTTTAATCCTTGTTGTCGTTGATGACAATCTCGTCCTCAACCTCTTTATTGGCGTTTTCGTCGATGTGCAAGGTCTTGGCAACGTTTTTCTTTGCCTTGCGCCAAATAATCAGTGCAGTTGCACCCACTGCGATAGCGATCGAGCTGATCGAGGTCAGCAATATCGTAGTAGCAGAGGGATCCAGATATGCAACGGTAATCGAAATCATGATACGTTTACTCCTTTATGTTCGGATGTATCACCATTGTATCACACATTGCGCGCTCTGTCAAGACTTTTTGCGCTTTTCGACCAAAGAGCCCAGCAGGTAGTTGGCACCAATCTCGCCTGCCTTGCCCTGATTGTAGATATGATCTGCCAGTACGTCCGCGATTTTCTTCTCGTATTCGTCGGCTCTTGCAAACAGATCCTTTGCAACGGCACGGCATCCTGCCACCTCGTCCTTGTCCACCGAAATGCCCACCACGTCACGCAGCGTAATTTCCACGGGAGTCAATCCAATCTTTTCCCAGTTGGGATTCATGCACTTGATCTTGGTATTGATGAACATGGCGGGACGCAGCGTTGCAAAGCAATACTCCAGTGCAATACCCGACCAGTCTGTGATCAGCATGTCCGCAGAGTAGATCGAGCGGTTTGCGGTAAAGTCCAGCTCAAAGGAAAGGCCGTCACCAACCATGTGCTGATATTTGTCCACGATCGCCTGCATGCGCGCACCGTAACGCTTGACATACTCGGGGTGCGGACGCACGGTCAGGTGGTATTCGTCACAGTAAAGTGCGCCGATCAGGTCGTCAATGACCGAATCGAGCAGGTTGTCCTCCTGCCAGGAGGGCGCGATCAGGATTTCCTTGCGCTCACGCGCGACGTGATTTTTCCTTTCCTGCTTGCCTGCCTCGATCAGCTTATCCGCAAGCGGATAGCCAAATTCGACCAGCTTCTTTTCGGGCAGACCGTATGCCTGTTCGGTAGCTCTGACCTCGGCTGCTACGTGAGGGCCTGTGCAGAAAATGGTATCGAATGCATCAAGCGCACCCTCGCGGAAGCCCATATGCACGCTCATCATATCATGGGGCACATACACGTATTCCATGTCCTTTTTCATGATCGAACGCTTGATATAGTACTTATCAAGGTCGGGAGTGGTCATGACCATGATGTCCGCCTCGCAAAGACGCATCAAGGGAATCATCTTTTTCAGTCCGATGTAGTAAGGCTTGATGCGCGGCTGCTTTTCGGCAAGTGTGAAGATGGCATCGTCCGGATCATTGGTCACGTAGTGAATGGTGATATTGGATTTTGCAAGCAGCTGCTCGATGATGGCTTCGTAATACTTATAAAAGCCGCTCTTTTCGGAGTAGATGACCAGGTGCTTGTTGACGATCTTGAAGAAACGCTTGTAATCCTTTTTCTCTCTTGCTTTATTCGCCTTGTAATTGCGATCCTTTTTCTTATCCTCAAGTGCTTCAATATCCGCCAATGCCTTGCGGCTCTTTTCCAACGCCTCGTAATCCACGTATTTCTTAGGATTGATAACGGCGTTGAGAATATACATCTGCGCAATTGAAAACAGATTGCTTGCCACCCAATACCATGCAATGCCCGCAGGCACGCCGATACCGAGATAGAGCGAAATGCCGACCGATACGATGGTCAGACCATACTGCGAAAGCTTGCCCTGCTCGTGCTGAATGACGTTGGAAAGATTCTGCGTCCAGCACATCAGCCAGGAGGAAAGGCCTGCGATAACAGGCATGAGAATATAAATTCCCCAAGCCTGCGTGGGTACGACGGACAGATTAAAGCCCAAGAACGAGCCTTGGAACGCACGGATTGCATTCAGATCAACGCCCTCGTACACATAGCTTGCGTTTTGCTTGATCAGCTCGATCAGCTGCAGCTGATAAGAGGAATCCTCGGTGTTAAGTCCCCAGTGCTCTGCCATGGCGGCAATAGCAGCGGGATCGATGGAAAACAGGTAATCCAGCGGGTGATAAATGATCTGCACCACGCCCAAGAGCAGCACGATCTGCGCTGCCAGGGGGATCAGCGAGAGCATGGGGTGATAGTTGTGCTTTTTGTAAAGCTCTGCTTGCTTGTCTGCGATGGTGTCCATATCCCCGTAGTGATTGACCTTGAGGAAATTGAGCTCCGGCTGGATCTTGACCATCTGGATGGAATTCTTATGGATCCAGATCGAAAGCGGCAGCAGCACCAGCTTTGTCGCAAGCGTAAACAGGATGATGGCCACGCCGTAGTTGCCAACCAGCTGCCAGCACCATTTCATCAAGTATCCCAGCGGGATACAGATATAATAGAGAATTGCGTCCATAAATTACTCCTTTTACTCAGTCGTAAATGCTCTTACCAAGCTCTGTTCTCTCCACGATCGTCCAGTTGGCAAAATCCTTGCCGTTTCCGCGAATCTCGTATACAATGTTCTCATATACGGTCTTGCCGCTCTCGTTCTTGTAGGAACGCTGGAACATCAGCTTGCGCACCTGCTCCTCGCCCTCAGGCACTTCAAACACAGTGGGCACGTCGGTAGCGATACCGGAAGCTTCCTTGATCGTAGCCAACACGTTGTCCACGTCAAGCTGCGCGTAATTGTTCCGGATCTCCCCCTCAGACACACCCGCGGGCTTGACAAGCAGTGCGGTCACGTAGGAATCCCAGGGCTCCTTGCTGTCCGAGCGGATGTTGGCGTGGTCGCCCGTGATGATGATAGTCGCATCCTCATAAACGCCCAATCTCTTCATTTCAGCAATATAACGGGCAATGACCTTGAAGCTCTGACGCATGACGTTCTCGGTGCTCCAGCCCAGATTTTCGGGATCGCTTTCGGGAAGCTCGTTAAAATCAGAATCGTAGAGCGTGGACTTATGACAGCCATCCACGTGAATAAAGGAATATCCCTTTTCGCTATCGCGCAAGGTAAAATCGTCCTCGGTCATCACGCCGTACGTATTCTTCATATCGGTGGAGAACAGATCGTAGGACATGTCGTATTCCACGTACTTGTCAAACGTGGGGGTACTGATATTGCCCACCAGACCCTGTGCGCAGAACGGCAGATAGCGGTAAAGCGAGAGGCGGATCATATCGGTTGCCAGCGAAGCACTCTGCACAATGCGGTAAGATACGTTACCCGAAAGGTTTTCAGCATACGCGCTCATATCGCCCGCATCCTCGTAGCAATAATAGTCATCGGTATAAATATTGATATCAAAGCCTTGGCTCTTGATATCCTTCAGATGCTGGGAATCCTTGTATGCATGAGTCATATACTCGTCGTGTGAGAGCGAAAAATCGGTCTCGACACCGGTCAGCACGTGCAAAACCCCCGGGAAGGTTCTGGGGTACAGCGTAATATAATCGGCAAAGTTGGTAAAGCCGTCCAGTCCGTCAAAGATCTCGGGGTAATTCTTGACCGCGTCGTCGTAATACGAGTAATCAAAGCGGTCCACAATGAACACGATTACGTTCTGCTCTTTTGCAAACGTGTCCAGATTCTTGACCGTCAGCACCTGCTCCCCCTGTACGGGTCCCTGCAGCTGCTTATCGCTCTCATACACGTCGGTGGTCAGAGAAATGGTAGCAAACGAAATGACCGAAGAGCCAAGAACCGCGATCAGCACAACGATTGAGATCAAACGCACGGTATCGCGGAACTTATCCAAAAGCAGCATCGCGACGATACTGCCGCCGATGACGATCACCCAAATGGCCGCATTGAGAAAGATCTTGCCAAATCCCATGCCGCCCTCAGTACCGCCGTCCCCCTCCAGCGAGGTCATACCCATCGAGAGAAAATTGCCTTGTAAAAAGAACATCAGTGAGACGCCGAACATAAGGCCGTACGCCACGTCAAAGGCACGGCCGCGCAAAAGCATCAGCACAGTGCCGATCAAGATGGCAATGCCTGCAGAGAGCAAAATGCAAATCAGCCAAAAGTCACCCAGGGTGAACTTGAACTGATCGATATTATTTCCGAAAATTTCAAAAGGACCGAAAAAGCACACCATAAAGGGCGCGATCAGCGCAAGCATGATCACGGGCAACAGCTTTTCCTTGGTGGTAAAGCCCTTGTATGAAGGCTTTGCCGGTGTGGCGTTTTGATTGCTTGTCATGTATTTCACATCCGTTTCAAGATTGATTTTGTTCTTATTCTGTATTATTGACAATACATAGATTAATCATATCACAAACCTGCCCTTTTGTCAACTCAAAAGCACAGAAAACCTGAAAAGGGGGTGTGTTCACAAAACGTTTACAAATTGTTTTTTCAAAACACATGAACTATTTGGCAAAAAACACGACTATATAAATAGAAGGAAAACTATGACACGAAGCGTCAAGGAGGACAGCTATGAGACCCAAACTTCCCCTGCTCTGCTTTCTGCTTGCTTGCTTGACTCTGTTTGCTTGTTGTACGCCAAGCAAGCCCTCGGTCGATCTTGGCATTCCGCCCACGACCGCAGAGCAAGCCGTGGCGTACATGGACGCACAAATGGAGGCCCTGCAAAGCGTTCGCATAGATATCACCGCGGATTTTGTTTTGTACGTGCAAGGCACGAAGATACGCGGCGAGCAGACCGGCGTTGCCATTGAGGACATCGGCAAGCGAAAAAGCGATTATTATTCTTACAGTCATACGGACAGTGAGATGTCCATCGGCTCGCAAAAGATCGATGTCTTCAGCATCGAGGCTTATTCCGACGGATATGCCTACTCCGCTTACACGCAAAATAAAAAGAAGAGCAAGCTGCGCGCCAAAATGTCTCTTCCCGCCTACATCGAATACGCAAATCACGAACAGGCATTGCTGGATTTCGACTTTACAAGTTGCGCAAATCCCGAGCTGACGCAGACCGACAAGGGCTATCTTGTCACCTGCTCGGGCTATGGCGAGCAGGCGTTGAAGGACATCGCACAGCTGACCGGCATCGCGGATCTCAACGGCGACGTGCTGCAGGACATTCGGGTTTCGATCTCGCTTGACAAGAATTATCTGCCCGACAAGATCTCATTGGAGATACTCATCGCAAGTGACAACTACTCCAAAGAAGATTCCCCCTACTTCCGCATGGAAATGGACTTTTCAGAATACAATGCGGCCGAGCACATCACAAGAAACATTGAGCCCGAGGACTATACCGAGGTCAAGGATCTGCGACTCTTGCATGAGATTGAGCAAAAGATTGCGGACACGGTTGACAAAAAGCAAGGCGGCTTTACGCGCGAGGTTACACAAACGCTGACCGTTGACGGGCAGAGCAACACCGCAACGCAAACAGACACCACCGCCGAATTTTCCAATACAGACAAAGGGTTTTCCTTTAAGGCCGAGCTGGAGGTCGGCAGACCCGCAGCATACAAGGTCACGTACGGCGGCGGAGATCTGATCGGGCTTCCCGCCCCCGACGGCTCGAAAATCAATCGCATGACCGACCAAGAGGCCAAGCAACAGCTGATCCTGCTGATCAACGACCCCTCGTACGGTTATGAGATCTCTCGCGTAACAAACATAGAAAAGACCCGAAACGGCTATCTTGTCACGTTGGTTCCGTCTGATACGAGCATCGTCGCGCAAATGGAGAATTCTCTTGGCATCAATCTCGAGCAAGAGAGCGAGACCATGGAGTTCGTGCTCAAATGGGGCAAGCTTGTCAAGATCGTGCATTCGTTTGATGCCACGGGAAAATTCAACGGTCAAGAGATACAGTATTCCGGGTGTATTACCATTACGTTTGACTAAACAAAGGAGGACAACCATGAAAAAAAGACTTTCCATCATCGCTTTATTACTGCTTTTTACACTGATGCTTGCATCCTGTGACAGCCTTCTGGGAGTGCTCCCTGCCCCCATGACGGCAAATCAGGTCGTGCGTCGCATGAATACGCGCTTGAATGGCCTGCAAAGCTACCGCATTGACGTCACAGGCAATATCGTTGCCTATGCAGACTACAAAAAAATCACAGGCACACTCACAGGTGTTGCCATTGAGGACATTGGCGATGGCAAAGACGACTATTATACCTATATTGAAATGACCAACAAAAGCAGCGTGGGCAGCTCGGGTGACAGCATCACCGTCAAAACCACCGAGGCTTATTACGATGGCTACGCTTACAGCTACTACTCCGAGGGGGACACCTGGCGCAGACTGTGCAGCCCCATGACCAAGCGCGAATATCAGAACTACGTCGCAGACGACAGCCTGCTTGAGCTTGATCCCGAGGACTGTAAAAATAAAGAGCTTGAAAAGAACGACGACGGCTACGTCGTCAAGTACTCCGAGTATTCCAAGGATGCGATCGAGGATTTTGCACAGAAGGTCGGGTTGACCGAGGATATGTTTGGTGAAGATCCCGTGGATCTCGCCGTCACGATCGAGACCGACAAGGACTACTATCCCAAGAGCTTTAGTATGACCATTGTGTTTGATGACTCCGACTCGTACTATCAGCCCGAATTCACCATGACCATGACCTATTCGAAGTTTGACGAGGCAGAGCGCATCACCCGAACGCTCTCCCCCGACAACTACCATGAGATCGACAGCCTTTCCCTGCTTAAGGAGGTTGACGAGATGATCGAGGATCGCATCAATGCCAAAAAGGGCAGCTTTACCGCCAAAAGCGAGGCATACGCCCACTTCATGACGCAATCCAACAAGCAGACCGTGACCAATCAGGTATCCTTTGAGCGCAAGGGGAAAGACCTCACCTTTGAGGTGGAACAGAAGACCGACGATCAGACCACGATCATCACTTACGCAGACGGAAAGAAGCGCGAGGAACGCGACGGAATCGTCACTCCCGAAAGCATGAGCAACGACGAGGCTGAGCAGATGCTGCTGGCACTGGCCAACGATCCGCTCATGGGCTACAATCCCAATTACGTGACCGATATCAAAAAGACCGATGAAGGCTTTGAGATCACTATGGACGTGTCCTCAAGCTCGGCACTCGGACAGATCATTACAAGCTCCGGTGCAAAATTCTCCTCGGGCAGACACACCATTGAAATCAAGGTCGATAACGGCAAGATCACCTCGATCGAGCACGCATACAGCGCAAGCGGCTCTGTGTCGCTGGGCTACGGTAACACAGCCACGCTCAAGTACACCGGCAGCTCAGATGTCACGTTTGAATAAATCAAAAACGCTTCCCTGCCGCACATTCGGCAGGGAAATTTTTGTCCATTTTTGCCGTTGACAAGTGCCGCCATCGGTGCTATAATGAAAATGGTATGGAAGGCCTATTTTTGCCTATACTAATACACACGAAAGCGGGGTGACTCTCTTGCAAGAAAACAAGGACAAGGAGCTGGACGAGCTCGAAGAGAATCAAAAGCAAAGCACATACCAACAAGAACCGCCCGCACCCCGACAGTGTGACAACGAGGACGAGCAAGAGAGAGCTGAGCGCGCGCTGGACGAGCAGTTTGAGCGCGAGGAGCAGGAGCAGGAGCGCGAGGTCGAGCAGGATGAGCAGGCTCTGGCCGAGGACGAAATGCCCGACTCCTACGAGGAGATCATCGAGGACACCTTTGAGAGCTTGGAAGATCTGCTTGACAACAAAAAATACGCCGATTTCGTACGCGAGTTAGAAAAGCTCAACCCGATCGACGCTGCGGATTTCTTTGAAAATCTGCCTCCCAAGCGAATTCCCGCCGTGTTCCGTCTGCTCAAAAAGGACAGCGCGGCAGAGGTTTTTGCCGAGCTGGACGTGCCCATTCAGGAACGCATCATCTCGGCTATGACCGACCGAGAAATCTCGGTCATCGTAGAAGATTTGTTCCTTGACGACGCAGTTGACATGCTTTCCGAAATGCCTGCCAACATCGTGCGCCGCATCAAAAAGAACACCACACCCGAAACGCGTGCGCAGATCAACCGTCTGCTTGCCTACCCCGAGGACAGTGCGGGTAGCGTTATGACCTCCGAGTTTGTGGACCTGCGCAAGTCCATGACCGTGTCCGAGGCCATCAAGCACATCAGACATACCGGTATTGACAAGGAAACCGTATATACCGCCTACGTAGTGGACGACCGCCGCATCCTGGAGGGCATTGTTTCCTTCAAGGATCTGCTATTCTCTCCCCGTGATGCGCTGATTTGCGACATCATGGAGCCCAACATCATTTACGCAAACACGCTGGACGACCAGGAGACGGTTGCCGATATCATTGCAAAGTACAACCTGCTCTCGCTGCCCATCGTGGACCGTGAGTCGCGCTTAGTTGGTATCGTAACCGTCGACGACGCGTTGGACGTCTTGGAAGAAGAGACCACCGAGGACATTGAAAAAATGGCGGCAATTTTGCCGACGGACAAGCCCTACATGCGTACGGGCGTCTGGGAGAACTTTACCAAGCGTATCCCGTGGCTGCTGCTTCTGATGCTGACTGCGACCTTTACCGGGACCATCATCACCATGCTGGAGGGCAAGATCGACGCGCTGGACTTCCCGCTTGTGCTTTCCCTTTCTGCGTTTATCCCCATGCTGATGAGTACGGGCGGTAACGCGGGCGGACAGTCGTCCGTTACGGTCATTCGTGCACTCTCGTTGGGCGAGATTGAGCCCAAGGACATTTTGCGCGTGGTCTGGAAGGAGCTGCGCATTGCGTGCCTGTGTGGCTTGACGGTGTTCGTTGCATGCTTTGTCAAGACCTGGGCAATCGACTGCAAGTTCCGCACCGAGCCCGAGTATCTGATGATCGCGTTGGCGGTCAGTGCGACCGTGTTTGTGGCGATTGTGCTGGCAAAGCTGATCGGCGCGATGCTGCCGATTGGCGCAAAGGTGATCAAGCTTGACCCGTCGGTCATGGCATCGCCGTTTATTACGACCATCGTGGACACGCTGACGCTGCTGGTCTATTTCCTGATCGTCATTTACCTGCTGGTGCCCCAGATGGCAGCGGTGATGTAAGCAAATGCTCTCACAGGATGAAAGTTTTTGCGTCGCCCGCCACCATCCGGACCACCCACTTATGAAAGTTTTTGCGTCGCTTTTTTCTAAAAGCGACTGGGGTTCGGGGCAACGCCCCGCATAACGCCGTTCTTTTTGGTTCTTTTTCTTGCGG
>JAFQUG010000152.1 GCA_017408625.1 Clostridia bacterium
CTGCAGGCGTTGCTTTCGGGCATTGCGACCACCGAGCAGGAGCATCTCAAGACGCTCAACGACATGGAAAGCGGAAAGCTGGGCACAGTACCCTCGCAGATCCCCGCGCCCGACAAATCAAGCTGCGTTGCCGTTTCCTACGCAAGCCCTGCGGACAAGGAGGCCGACGCCTTTCTTTGCAAGGATCTGCTTGCAACCGAAAAGCACGCGTCCGCACTCTATAATACCTGCGTGTTTGAGTTCACCTACCCCGAGGCAAGAAAAATGCTGAACCACATCCAGGCCGAGGAGCAGCAGCACGGCGAAATGCTGTACGCCTATATGAACGCAAATAATATGTATAATTAACGCGAAAAATAGTCCACCGTCCATTGTCTGACCTCGCCTTGCATCAGCGTAAGCACGCCAAGGTTGAGCAGCGTCATCAGCCCGATGGCAAGATCGGCAATGCTCCACAGCACGGCGGGTGCGGCAACCGTGCCCACCGCTGCTCCGAGCGCAAACAGGCAGACAAAGCCAAGGCGCACACCCTTGTTTTTTGTCAGGTACGACAAGGCCTCCAGCGCGTAATGCCCCCAGCATACCACGGTGGCAAATCCGAAAAACAGCACCATTGCGCACAAAAAGTACCCTGCCCAATTCCCCAGCACCTCGGTATAGGCGCGCACGGTCATCATGATGGAATTTTCGCCATAGCACGCGACCTTGTCGTAGCTGACAAGGATGACAAGCGCGGTCATGCTGCACAGCACCAAGGTGTCGGCAAACACCTCGAAAATGCCCCAAAAGCCTTGCTTGGCGGGGTGGTCGGTATCTGCGCAGGCGTGCGCGATGGGGGCTGTGCCGCAGCCTGCCTCGTTGGAAACCAGGCCGCGCATGGTGCCGTAGCGCAGCGCACGTGCCATGGCAAAGCCGCCCACGCCGCCGATTGCGCTTTTAGGAGAAAATACCGCAGAAAAGATACTTTGCAAAGCACCCGGGATCTGCCCTGCCCGCAAAATCAGTACCGCCAAGGACAGCACCAAGAAGCCGCCTGTCATGACCGGTACCAGCAGATCGGTCGCACGCATAATGCGCGCCGAGCCTCCAAGCATAACCGCAAAGGTCAGCGCGCAAAGGGCGATTCCCGTCCAGATCGCGGGAATGCCCAAGATCCCCTCAAACGCGCCGCCGATGGCGTTGGTCTGAATGATACAGCCCATGCTGATGCCGTCCAGCACGCACAACAGCGCAAAGGCAGCCGCCAGAAAGCGGCCAAGGCCGCCAAGGCCGCGCGAGGCAAAACAGTCTACAATATAGTACATAGCCCCGCCGCGGTGCTTGCCGTCCGCATCGGTGCGTCTGTGCGCGACCGCCAACACCACCTCGGCATATTTGAGCGACATGGCCACAAGTGCGCTTGCCCACATCCAGAACACCGCGCCGGGGCCGCCGTAGTAAATAGCGGACGCCACACCCACCAAGTTTCCCACGCCCAGCGTGCCCGCAAGTGCCAGCGTCAGCGCGCGCACGGGAGAGGTCCCGTTGCCCGTTTTTTGCAGCATTCCGCCAAGCATGCGAAAAGGATGCGCTACACATGCAACTCCCACGCGCAACGAAAAAAACAGCCCAACCGCCACCAAAGCCACGGGCACGCCCACCCCCAAAAGATTTGCATTGATCCATTCCATCATCTATTCCCCCCACTGTTGCTTCAATATATGCGACAGATGGGGGCTTTTTGTTGTGCAGAGCGAATTTTTAGCAGACACTCCTGCCCCGATAACAATAAAATTGTTAATTATATGTGAATTATGGGCGTAAGGGGTTGATATTTCCTGAAATTGGTGTACAATATGTACTGTGGTTTGGCACTCACTAAGAAAGAGTGCTAATTCGTGGATTTATCCCGCCATTCAACATTGTATCATTTAGGCCGCGATTTTTCGCGCGCGTTCATAAGAAGGAGGAACAACACATGACTCTCAAGCCCCTTTCCAACCGCGTCGTCATCAAGTTCGTCGAAGCGGAAGAAAAGACCAAAACAGGTATTATTCTCACAGCATCCGCACAGGAAAAGCCCCAGATCGCTGAAGTTCTGGCAGTTGGCCCCGGCAAGCCCTCTGAAAACGGCGGATTTAGTGCTATGACCGTTAAGGTCGGTGACAAGGTCATCGCAAGCAAGTATGCAGGCACTTCTGTCAAGCTGGACGGCACCGAATACGTCATCGTTTCCGAGGACGACGTGCTGGCTGTTGTAGACTGATTATTTATTAAAGGAGAACAAAGCAAATGGCAAAGGATATTCTTTACGGCATTGAAGCAAGAAACGCCCTGGTTCGCGGCGTTGATAAGCTGGCAGACACGGTCAAGATCACGTTAGGGCCCAAGGGCAGAAACGTCGTGCTTGACAAGAAATACGGCTCTCCCCTGATCACCAACGACGGTGTAACCATCGCCAAAGAGATCGAGCTGGAGGATGCAGCCGAGAACATGGGCGCTTCCCTTGTTAAGGAAGTTGCTACCAAGACCAACGACGCGGCAGGCGACGGTACCACCACCGCAACGCTGCTGGCACAGGCTTTCGTTCGCGAGGGCATGAAGAACGTGACCGCGGGCGCAAACCCCATGGTCGTTCGCAAGGGTATGAAAAAGGCAGTTGACGCCGCTGTTGCAGCACTTGTTGCCAACTCCAAAAAGGTCAACGGCTCGGCTGACATCGCTCGCGTAGGTACCATCTCGGCAGGCGACGAGGTCATCGGTCAGTTGATCGCGGACGCAATGGAGAAGGTCACCGCCGATGGCGTTATCACCATTGAGGAATCCAAGTCAGCTGACACC
>JAFQUG010000153.1 GCA_017408625.1 Clostridia bacterium
CGCCTTGCAGTGATATTCTATTCGCCACCTAAACTCGCGAAGCGAATATCACTTGGACGAAGTCCAAATATCACTGCGAAGCAATATAACTCGCCAGAGGCGAATAGAGTTGGCGTTGTGTCCTTAGGAACACAACGCCTTTCCGCCCGGTTTTTGCTTTTTGCATATAAATCCGAAAAGACATGTTGCATTTGGCGTATTTGAGTGCTATAATATAGGTATACTGTACGTTATGCCGTGAATTTTGAGAAGGTGAGGTATTTCCTTATGATTCGAATTCCCGTGTTCCCCGTAGGGCAGCAGGTGTATGAGGGCTGCAACGTAACCGTTAATCAAAGAAAGATTAAGCCATATTCGGCGCGTGTGTCTGCAATGCCGTTCAACCGTGCCTGGCCGGGGCATCAGCGCTCCTTGGAGCAGACAGAGATGGCCGGCTTTCTGTCCTTTGAGGCGGACGAGCAGGTAGAAGTCAGCGTCAGCTGGCCGACCGCTCCTGCGCACGTGATTGTGCGTCCGCTCTCCCGTGGCGTGAAGGCAGAGATTGTGGGCGATACCGCTACCTTTACCTTGCCCGGCTGTGGGCAATACACGGTCGAGGCGGACGGGCACCATCATGCGCTGCATATTTTCGTCAATCCGGTTAAAGAGACCGACGGCCTGCGCACCACCTATCGCTTTGCGGGCGGTGAGCATCATATCGGTTCGATCGAATTGACCGATAATGACACGGTCTATATCGACTCGGGAGCTGTGGTATACGGCTCATTTTATGCCATTTGCGCGGAAAATATCCAAATTCTTGGCCACGGTATCATTGACGGAAGCCGCGAGGAGAGAAGTGACGATACCTCGCTTCTGGCCTGTGATTACGAAAAGGCCATCCCACGCGACAGTCAGGGCATTCGCGCATTTATGCACGCGCATCGCGTACTGCGCGGCAATCTACGCTTTTACAGATGCAAAAACGTGTACGTTGAGGGTGTCGTATGCCGTGACAGCGCATCGTTTTCCATCATTGCCGCGGGCTGCGAGAACATCACGTTTGATAACGTCAAGTGTATCGGCATGTGGCGATATAATTCGGACGGCATCGATCTGTTCAATTGCTCCAACGTCAGCGTAAAGAATTGCTTCTTGCGCAACTTTGACGATTGCATGGTCATCAAGGGCATTTGCGGCTGGGATGACGCATGCAACCGCAATATCACGGTAGAGAGATGCGTGCTTTGGTGCGACTGGGGCAGGGCACTTGAGATTGGTGCCGAGACCAACGCCCCCGCGTTTTATCACATCCTGTTCTCGGATTGCGACGTCATTCACGGCTCTACCATTCAGCTGGACATCCAGCACCATAACCGTGCCGAGATCCACCACGTGACCTTTGAGAATATTCGCGTGGAGTACACGCAGCATCAGCAAAGTGATCTGCATCAGCAAACAGAGGAGCAGGAATATCGCAGTACGGGGCAGCAGCCCGTGCTTCTCAACATCGCGCTCTACGACATGGGACTGTTTGCCAAGGACGGCCTGCACGGCTGCGTGCACGACGTTCTGTTCAAGAATATTTACGTGCTGACCGACGCGCCTATGCCTATGCCGTGTTCGATCTTCCGAGGCCTTGACGAGGCGCACGGCGTGCGGAATATCCGCGTTGAGGGCCTGTATTTCAATGGTGAGCGATTGGAATCCCACGAGGCGGCCAATTTCGTGATCGGGGAGTTTGCACAGAACGTGCGGCTACCCAAGGAGAATGAATCATGAATGCATTTCATTATACGCTGATCGGCGCGGGCGTGCTGGTCGGTGCTGCGGCAATCACCGCGGCAGTCGCTGCGCCGTATATCCATAAGCTGTTCAAGCAATCCTTCGGACGCAGCGATCCTTCACCGGATCATCAAAGCAAATTTTTGGAGGGGCTTCGCCAAAAGGGCTTTGATAAGCAGGTGGAAATCGTCAAGCGCGGCTGGGCTGCCCTGGATGCTGCCGAGCACGAGAAGGTATATATCACCTCGCACGACGGCCATAAGCTGTGCGCCAAGCTGTATGCGTCCGAAAATCCACGCGCAACCGTGATTTTGGTGCACGGATACCACAGCAAGGGCGAGATGGATTTCGGCTGCGTGTTTGATTTTTACGCAGAGAGAAATATCGCCATGCTGATCGTGTACCAGCGCGCACACGGCGAGAGCGAGGGCGATTATCTGACCTTTGGCGCAAAGGAGCGCTTTGACGTGCGCGATTGGGCCAAGTACTTAGTGAACAGATACGGAGAGGATCACAGTATCATCCTGGACGGTGTTTCCATGGGCTGCTCCACCGTGCTGCTTGCCTCCTGCCTTCCCGATCTGCCGCCTCAGGTCAAGGCAGTCATCGGCGATTGCGGCTATGCATCTGCCAAGGATCAGATCGCGCAGGTGCTGCGCAGCGATTTCAAGCTGCCCGTGCCCGTCGTGCTTCCCGCAGCAAGCCTGCTGTGCCGCATGTACGGCGGTGCGTTCCTTGGTGACGCGGAGGTGGAAAGGGAGCTTGGCCACGCCAAGCTTCCCACTCTGTTTGCGCACGGCGCGGCGGATGATTTCGTGCTGCCCTCCAATTCCGAGCGCAACTTTGCTGCCTGCACCTCGGAATATAAGAGACTTTGCATCTTTGAGGGCTCACCCCACGGCATGAGCTACCTTGACCACAAAGAGGAATACGAAAAGGAAATCACCGCGCTTTTGCAGCACGCGGGGATTTTGGAATGACAATGAAAAGTATAATAGGCCGAGTCAAGCGACTCGGCCTACGTTTGTCAAATAATAATATTGTTTTGCGAAAAATACTCTTGGAGTGCAGCAACATCACGGGCTTGCAGAAATTTTCTTTGGTTTGTTGTATGCTGCGGTGTAGCGATTCTTTGATACATATCTTGAGCGTTCAGCCATAGAACGCTGGTTCCGTTTCGTAACTCATTATCAGTCATGTGTGGGCAAAGGGTTTCGTCATTTGTTGTAACAAGATAATAATAATCTATTTGTGTATAATCACAATGGGCTCTGTTCTCTTCGATATAGCCTAATTCCTGAATATCGGCAATATTACATCCTGTTTCTTCCCCTATTTCTCTTTTGATCGCATCCTTTATGTTCTCGCCCGGCTCAACGCCGCCTCCGGGGAGGGAATATAAAGAAAATTTTTCCGAGTGCATGATCGCATACATATCTCGGTTGTTTTTCAGAATTGCCCGAGCAGTGATACGGGGCTGTTGGGTGGAGATACCTGCGAGGCCGAGAATGTCCCGGTCTGTAATCTTTTTTATCAGTTTCACGTTTTGAAATCCTCGCTTTTTTCGTAATACCATCGCATGGGATTTTCATAGATGTATTTACATCTGGCTTCATAATCAGCACGGTCACGGATAACGCGTTCATCATACGAGCGTTGGAAAATATTACTGCCAATCTCTCTATTGCAAAACCTTTTGAAAGTGGACACGACATGCGGCAACATTTCATTCGCAGGGGACGGCGCCCTCGACGTCCCGTCCTCAGCCTTTGAATATTTTTCGGGATCCAAAAAGATTATGACGTGTATATGGTCGGGCATGATCACGTATTGGTCAACGGTAACGCCGGATATGTTTTCGCTTGATAGTAAGTATTTCTCAACAATTCTTCCGATTGATTTCAATCGAATTTGCGGGACGTCGAGGGCGCCGTCCCCTGCAAACGCGGGAGCGACAATCTCGGACAAAATCCGTTTCCTTTCCTCGATACATATTGTAATGAAATATGCGCCCGCAGAACTATAATCATAATTTTTAAGTCTCAGTCGTTTTCTTGTTGGCAATTCTTTTCTCTCTTCCATTTTCATCACCCCGAATTATTATATCACGAAATC
>JAFQUG010000154.1 GCA_017408625.1 Clostridia bacterium
GCATTCTGCATTCTGCATTCTGCATTTTGCGTTTAATTCTGAATGATCACGTCGTACAGCGTGTACTTGACGGGAGAATCCCCGCGGTTGCTGTACACCAGCTCGCCGCTTGCGTCCGTGATCTCGATATAGCACTCACCCTCTTCGCCGTACTCGGCAAACATGGTGTGTCCTTCGACCAACGTGCCCTGCACGGGCGCAATGCTGTCTGCGCTCTGGCCATACACGTACACAGTCAGTGTTCTGGGCAGAACGGTCAGCTTGGCTGTTTTGACCTTGAGATTGCACATCTCGGTCACGTCGTTGCCGTTTTGATCGTACACGCGCACGTCCACGATCTCCACGTCCTTACTACCCGTGACAACCAATCCTTCGCCAAACATCACGCTTACCGAAAAGCCTTCGGGCAAGCCCTGCGTCCAGAAGTCGTCGGGGTCGCAGTTTTTCTCGGTACCGTCGTAGGTAAAGGTCTTTTCATATGCCGTGACAGTCACGTCCAAGGATACCTCCAGCGTGCCGAATTCATACACGACCGTCAACTCCTGACCCGCCTCGTTATACGCACGCGCCACGAAGGTATTCTCGCTCTTGCCGATCTCGGTCTGCGAGCCTGTGAAGGTGACCTCCAGGAAAAATCCCTCGGGCAGCTCGTAGGGAGCAAGCTTGTGGCAGGTCAACTCCTCGCCGTCATACGTTTTCTCCGCGCTCTCGCTTCTGAGCACCAGCTCAAAGTCCGAAGCCTTTTCCAGCACGGTCAGCGTGCCGTATTGCTTGGTAATGATAAAGCTCTCGGTCGCATCCTCTCCGTTTTCATCCAAGATGATGACCTCAAAGGTATTCTCACTCTGGCCGGGCTCGACTCTCTCGCCCGTAAAGACGACCTCTAAGCTGTATCCGTCGGGCAACTTGTAATCCAGCAGCTCGGGGCAGGTCAAGGGCATACCGTCAAAGATCTTGAGCGCATCCGCCGAGGTCAGCGTCAGCTTGATCTCACCCCAAACCTCCAGCGTTCCATAGATCTTATTGACGTTGCAATGTGCCGTGACGTCATTGCCCTCGGCGTCGTATACAGTCACCTCAAAGGTGTTTTGACTCTTACCAACCTCAGTTTGCGAGCCTGTAAAGACTACGTCAACAGTAAATCCACCCTTGATGGTGTACTTCTTGAGCTCATGACAAACAAGCTCCTTGCCATTATAGTGGCGCGATGCGCTCTCGGAGGTCAGCTGGATATACTTTCCGTAGATCGTGACCACGCAGGAGCTTACGGTGATCTCGTAATTGGCCGACACATCCTCGCCGTTGCGGTTATACACCGCGTATTCCGAGAACTTCAGCGTATAGCTGCCCGGCAAAGCAGAAGTCTCATTGGCAACGTACTCAAGTGAGTGCCCCGTAATCAGACCCATGGGGCGATATCCGACATCTTCGACGCCAAGACCCACACCGTCGTATTCCTTGGAATAACGGTCGGGCAGATACAGCATCAGAGGTGCGGGCAGCACTGTGACGGACAGATCCTCACCGTTGGTCGTGATATTGTAGCAACCGGTCACATCCTCGCCGCTTGCATTGTATATGCGAGGTGCTCTGTGTGCCGACTCATACTTCTCTCCGATCTCGGACGACTCCACCTCAACCAACAGCGAGATGATCTCGCCCGACACAAGGCCTTCGTACCTCAGCTGCTCCTGCGGTGCAGTCAGCACCGTGGTGCCGTTATAAATCGGCTCTACGTGTCCGATCTCGATATACAAGTCTCTTGGCGTCACAGTCAGCATGCCAAGCATGCCTTCCTCGTAAATAAACTCATAATTGCTGCTGACGTCGCGTCCTGCGCGGTCCACGATGATCAGCGTCAGTCTGTTTTCCTTTGTACCCACACGCACAAGGCTGACGGGGTTAACACCAGTGATGCGATGACCCTTGATAAGATCCACCAGGCATTGATACTCCCTGTTTTGCAAGGGCATGCCGTCATACACCTTTTGTGCGTCAAAGGACTGCATGTAAAGCGGATAGGGGTTTGTAATCTCCAACACACCCGCGTTGACCGTAAAGGCGTACATGTAGGTCACGTCGTCACCGCTTTCATTTTGCACGCGGATGGTGGCAAGCTCATTCTTCCACCTGCCCACGTCACTCACGCCGTCCGCATACCTGTACGTCACATACAGCATGTGTCCGTCCAGCAGCTGACCCTTGGTCATATCGTAATAGGGCGCGGAAATCCTCTCTCCGTCATAAACGGCCTTGGTCTCACTGCCTGTTTCCAGCGTGATCTCAATCGGGCTGACGCGCAGCGTGCCGTAGTTAAAGGAAACGGTGTAGTACTCGGTTACGTCACGACCGTTCTTATCACGGATATTGACTCTTCTGAGCGAATTGGAAACCGAACCGATCTCATAAAGGCCGTTCGGGTGATCGAACACGCCCGAAATACTGTGCCCCTCGATCAAGCCCGAGCCACCCACCGTAATCGTGGTATTGACTGCGGGTGCATTTTCATATCTGACAGTACTGCTGCCCGTGACCACCACGATCTTTCGCGGCACGATCTCAAGCTCACCGTCGGTATAGGTGATCACATAATTCTTGCTGACGTCGCGTCCGCGCGCATCTATGACGCCGCAGCCCGTGACCTGCATGGGATGCACGCCAAGCTCGATGCCGTCCGAAACCACGGCAAGCTGCACCTTCTGACCGGGAACAAGTCCTTGGGCGTACTTGGTTGCATCACACGTGCCCGAATAGGGCTGCGCGGAATATTCCCCTTGCACGACAGGCGCACCGATATGAAGCGTTGCCTGCGTTACAGTGTACTTTCCCGCCTTCACGGTGATCCTATAATTGCGGGTCACGTCCTGTCCCGTGGCACTGTACACCTTGGGAGAGACCTTGTTGTTGTCATGTGTGCCCACGTCGGTCACGTAATCGGAATTGACCGCGCCGCCCAGCACGTGGCCGGGAACAAGCTCGCCCGAGAGCAGCGTCATTTGTGTGGCGTTGTCCATGGGCTTGCCGTCATAGACCTTGCTGCCGCTTGACGAGCGCACCGAGATCTCAATGGGCGTCACTGTCAGCGTTCCCTTGGTGATCTTGACCTCAAAATTGGCGGTCACGTCGCGTCCTCGGGAATCGGTAATGACAACGTTGGTAAAGCCGACAGATCCCGTGCCCGCATCGGTCTGCGAGCCGGTCAGCGTGTAGGATACGCGATATTCAGCCATAGCATCCCATTTGATCCCGACGTCATGCATGGAAAGCTGATCAGCCGAGAGCGGCGTGCCATCATATTGCTTGGACGCACTCGGGGCGGTCAGAGAGAGCCCGACGCCCTCGATCTTGATAGTGTTGCCCTCAAACCGGAAGTCATAATTCTTGGTTCGATCCGCACCGCTGCTCTTGGCCACAACGGAAATATATTCCTCGGGAATGGTGTAGGTATATGAGCCAACGTCCACGGGCACAGACACGACTTGCCCGCCCTTGGTATACACAATGGCATCCAGCACGTTCGGGGCAAATCGGATCTCATGCCCCTTCCCCTCGTAATTTTCGATCAACTGATTATATCCGTCCGGCCAGGGGGCTGTGACTGCATGGCCGTGATATTTGGTAGTAACGGGATCAAACTTGATGGCCAGGGTACGCTTGGCAACCGTCAGCTTGCCCTCACCCGAAAGGCTGCTTGCATACCAATCGGTGGCATCCACCGCCGCACCCAAGCCTTCCTTATGCATAATGCGGTACTGCACGCTGTACATGCTCTCGCCCGCATCGGTCTGCGAGCCCTGTGTGCTCAAAATCTCAATATAGTCACCCTCAAACAGCTTGCCTGCAATCACGTTGATCAAGGTCTCCGCACCGTAATCAGCGGGGGTCAGTGCCTTTGCGTCGTAGGTTTTGAACAGGGGCTCCAAAGAGAGCTGCAGCGGCGCGCCCTTTGCCACAGTCAACGTGCCGTACGTGACGCGCAGATCGTAATTCTTGGTCACATTTTTGCCGTCGATCGAGAAGATCTCGTATTCCACCTCATTTGTACAGCTGCCGGGCACTGTCTGTGTTGCGGCCTTTTTGGGCTTAACGTTATGCCCCGGACCAAGGCTACCATCAACCACCGAATAAGCGGGATAGCTTTGTGCCTGCCCGTTATAGATCAGTCCTTGGCTGTCCTGCGAGCGCAAGTGCAAGGTGCGCGGCTTGACGGTCAAAGAGCCGAATTTGTACGTAATATCGTAGTTTTTGGTCACATCCTTACTGCCGGACACGATCTGAAGCTGAATTTTATTGTCAGTCGGGCGATTGGTGACGTCTATAAACCCTGTTTTGGAGTTATGCACCGGCGTTGCTCTTTGCCCCGAGACAAGGGAGCCGCTCTCTATCGTAAACTGACTCGTATACTGCATCTGCCCCGAATACTCTACCGTCAGATCGGGAGTGGAGACGGTCAGCTCTCTTTTTTCGATCACGATCTTGCAGGAGTCCACCTTGATGTCATAATATGCGGTGCGATCCTGCCCCGATGCGGAGGTGACCGTGACGCGGGCTGTGTTCGTATGTCTGCCGGCGTCTATGGCTTCCCCGGTGGCAACGACGCTGATCCGATCCCCTTCCAGCAGATTTCCTGAACTGAACTGATAATTCGAGGTGGTGGCATCTTTGCCGTCGTAGACCTTGGTAATATCTACGGGCTTACCGTTCTTGAACGTGTTTGCAACCGCTACGGTAATCTGCTTTGCCTTGACCTTGACTGTTCCCTCTCCGCCGCGCAGCACGTATCCTGCCGTGACGTCGTTACCGTGGCGGTCACGAATGACCACCGATGCGGGATCAACGTACAGGGTGATGCTGCCATGTCCGTTATATTCAAAGCGTAAGGCGGCAGCAACGTCCACCGAATGTCCCTTTGCAAGCTTGGAGGAGATCTCCCAATGCTTGCCGTACACGGGATCCTCACCGTACGGGACGGAGGCACCGAATTTGGTCTGGGGTCTGAGCGTCACCTCGCGCTGGTAGAGTACAACTGTGCCCTCCTCGCTATACACTTTTCTGCCGAAAAATCCCTTACGGATGACACCGCGAACGCGATATTCTCCCGGAGCTGTGGGTTGGGTATCACTCCATTCACCGCCCGGGCGCGCATATTCGCAATCGTACGTGGCAAACAGGACAAAGCCCGAATACTTGGGCTTATCGCCAAACGCGACCGTCTCACTCCTGAGCGCAAACTCTCCGATGCAAATTCCGCGCAGCACGAGATAGCCAAGCAACGCAATCACTGCCAGTATCAGCAAAACGATTGCGCACTTGACGCATATTTTGAGTATTTTGGCCGCGGGTACATACCGTCTGACCTTTTTCTCATATGCCTCGTACATCATACAATTCTCCGAAGAAAGTGTTTTTATTTTGCCAGGACGGTCAAAGTGCCCGGCAGAATGGTGATCTGATAATTTGCTGTCACATCGCGTCCGCTCCGGTCCACGATAAAGATCTCGGTGACCACGCTTTCGCTGACACCCACGTTTGTCTGGCTGCCCGTGATGACGTAGTACGCATCAAACGCCTGACCCTCTACCAGCTTGCCCTTGACAAGCTCAAATCCGTTCGCACGCAGCGCCTTGCCGTCGTACACCTTAGACGCGCTGTCGGTCTGCAGTGTCAGCTCCACGGGACGGATACGCAGCACACCCGCATGGATGCGCACGTCGTATTGCGCCGAAATATCCTGTCCGTCCGCATCCAGAATCTGCCATGCGGGCGTATTCTGCATACTTCCCACGCTCTCAATGGAGGGCAGGGTGTAGGTCAGCACGTGTCCGCGTGCGGCAAGCACACCTGCATCATACTCGATCTCCGTGCTCTGCAGCGGGATGGCGTCATACTCCTTGGTCATGCTCTCGGTGCTGATCTCCAGCTCATACAAGTACACCTTGAGCGTGCCGCTTACGCGACGGATATCAAAATTGCTTGTCACGTCGCGACCCAAAATATCGGTCACGACCACCTCGCCCACCACGTTGGCACTTTGGCCAATCTCGGTCTGCGAGCCCGAAACTGTTGCCTTGACGGTATAGGTTTTGGCAAGCTCGGTATTTTTGAAGGTATAAGTAAAGCGATCGCCTGTCAGCTCTGTGCCATCATACACCTTCTTGGCAGAGGTCGCACTGACGCTCAGTGTAGGCTTTCTGACCTCGATAACACCGTCACGGCGCACGATCTTGTACTGTGCCGTCACGTCGTTGCCGTCCGCATCCTCGATGCGAACCTCACCGATGGTGGACGTGCTCTGCCCTGCGTCGGTACGTGATCCGTGCACCTCTACATAAGCCAGCACGTGCCCCTCCTTGAGGCTGCCCTGCGTGATGATCACGTTGTCCGCACTTGCATAGTACGGCAAGCCGGTATAGTAGCCCATCACCTTGACCAGAGACAGAACCAGTGCATCATCGGGGGTATCCCCACCGCTCAACGCGGGAGTGGGATCAATTCTGACCCAGCCAAGACCCGGGATGAAAACCTCGACCCAGGCATGCGCATCTGCGCCCTTGACCTCGGTGCGAACGTTTTCGGTTGCATACGTGCTATATCCCACCACGTAGCGTGCGGGAATTCCCAGTGAACGGTACAAAAGCGTTGCCGCGCTTGCAAAATGGCGGCACACACCGCTTTTCGACTCGGTCAGGAAATAAATGACCTCATCCTCCCCTGCAGGACATTCCGGATAATCCATTTCGTACACAGCTGCCGAGCGGACAAAGGACGCCACGTCCTCGATGATGGAAAGGCGATCCGCCTTCAGTCCGTTTTGCTCGGCAATAGCCAGCAGGGCTTGCTTGGTGGATTCGGGCACTGCCAGATATTGCTCGGAGACAAATTTCGTATAC
>JAFQUG010000155.1 GCA_017408625.1 Clostridia bacterium
GAGACCTGTGCTGTGGTGGAACGTATGCTGTGCGACGAGATCGCACTCTACCTTTTGCGCGACGCAACCATTGCCGATCACCTTGAGCTGATCACCTATAACGCCCTGCCCCAGCAGCTGCTGCCCGACGGTCGCGGTCAGGTCTACTTTACCATGCAAAACCAGGTCATGGCCAACAAGGGCATTCACGGCTTTACCAGCGAGGGCGGTGACCGCTCGATCTACGGTCTGCCCGGCGGATTCCCCTGCTGCGTGCACAACTATCAGATGGGCTGGCCGCTCTTTATCGCCTCCATGTGGATGTCCACCTCGGACGGCGGTCTTGCCGTGGGTGCATACGGCCCCAATACCGTCACCGCTACGGTAGGTAACGGCACCAAGCTGACTGTGACCCAGACCACCAATTATCCCTACGAGGATACCGTCACGCTTACCCTGAACGCTGATCAAACAGATACCTATCCCCTCTATATCCGCGTGCCCGAATGGTGCACGGCAGCCTCCGTGCTGGTCAACGGACATGCCGTCGAAGCAGAGCTGAGCGCAGGCGAGTATGCCAAGCTGAGCGCAGAGTGGCAGGACGGCGACGTGATCACGCTGACCTTCCCCGCAGACTTTACCGCTACCCTGACCGATAACAACAGCGTCAGCATCCGCCGCGGTGCAGTACTGTTCGCGCTTGAGATCGGTGAGAAGTGGAAGAAGATCACCTATAATCCTCTGAACTGGAACCTGACCCGCGATTATTCCTCCTATAATATCACTCCCTCCACCGACTGGAACTACGCGCTGGAAAACTTCAACTTCCATGACGTAGCCTCTAATTTCACGGTCACTCGCAATCCCATTACAGATCAGATGCAATATCAGCTTTCGGATGCCCCCATCATTCTTGAGGCAAAGGCCAGAGAGGTGAAGGATTGGGTGCTCAACAGGGATTATGACATCGCCGGTGATACGCCCATCTCCCCCGTAGCTCCCGAACGCCTGGAGGACGAGACCGTAACGGTGCGCTTGGTTCCCTACTCTCACACCAGACTGCGTATCACGCTGATCCCCTGGACAGGAGAGGCACAGAGTGCCGTGGCAGAGCGTGCAGAGGAAAACACCCTGCTGTTCCCGTCGCTGATCGTACCCTTGGAGCAAAAGGGCACATCGGTTGGTGACGCGGTATTCTCCTACACCATGAAGCTATCCTATCAGTCTGATGCCGATCTTGTACTCAAGGTAGAGATCAACCGCAAGGATGCAGGCACCGTAACGCTCAAGCAGGGCACCGGCACAGTCACGCTTGAAACAGACCTGCTTGGCACGGATCGCCACAACCGCGTTGCTCTGTTCACAGAGGACGGCTCTGCCATTCCCGCAGATCTGACGCTTTCCGCATCGGTAGAGATCCACGACGTCGGCATCATTCACTACGAGGCAGAAAAGGCCAAGCTCAAGGGCTCTGCCTACAATGCCGGTACACACGTAGCAGGCATAGACGATATCGGCACCTCGCTGACCTTTGATAACCTGTTTATTGCCGAGGACGGCGACTACACGCTCCGCTTCTATTATGCGGCGCCCATGGGTCTTGCGACCCACACGGTCTATATAGACGGAGTCAAGTGCGGAACACTCCGTTACAACGAAAACGGAAAATCCCTGGGATGGGGCTCGTTTGACCAAGACATTTTTGCCGACATCCACCTCACTCTGGAAAAGGGCACGCACACCCTTCGCATTGAAAAAACAGAAGAGGACGTTGGCTTTGCAGAGCTCGAATCCTTTGACCGACTCCCCTGCTCACTGACAGGCGGAACACCCCAACCGATCCCGGACCAGGATTGACTTTCCGCATAAAACGTGCTATAATACCTCCAAAGGCTTTCTTTGGAGGTATTATTTATGTTACTGATCAAAAACGGATACGTCAAAACCATGGCAGGCGCGGACATCCCGGGCGGATGCGTGCTGCTTGATGATTGCGGCAAGATCGCTGCCGTGGGCACGGATATTTGCGCAGATGGCGCAACCGTGATCGACGCTGGCGGCAGACTGGTCACCCCCGGTTGCGTGGAGGCTCATTGCCACATCGGTGTGGACAACTCCAAAATGCGCTGGGAGGGTATGGATTACAACGAAATGTCCGATCCTGTCACCCCGCACATGCGCGCCATTGACGGCATCAACCCCATCGATGAGACCTTTCCTCTTGCGCTTTCGCACGGTGTCACCACTGCCTGCACAGGCCCCGGCAGTGCCAACGTAGTAGGCGGCACCTTCGCAGCCATCAAGCTTGCGGGCAATCGCGTGGACGACATGATCCTCAAAAATCCGCTTGCCATGAAGGTGGCATTCGGTGAGAACCCCAAGGGATGCTACGGTCAGCGCGGCGGCAAAACGCCCATTACACGTATGGCAACCGCGGCACTTCTGCGCGAGCTTCTGTTCAAGGCACGCAACTACGTACAGGCCAAGGAAAACGGAAAAGAACCCAATTTCGATATGAAACTGGAGGCCATGATCCCGGTCATCAAAAAGGAAATTCCGCTCAAGGCGCACGCGCACCGCGCGGACGATATCTTTACCGCCATTCGCATTGCCAAGGAATTTGACGTGGACCTGACGCTGGATCACTGCACCGACGGTGAGCTGATCGCAGATCAGCTGGCAGCCGAGGGCTATCCCGCGTTTGTCGGCCCCACCTTTGGCGGCAAGACCAAGATCGAGCTTGCCAATAAGAGCTTTACCACCCCCGCAGCACTCCACCGCGCAGGCGTCCCGATCAGCATCATTACCGACGCACCCGTCATTCCGCTGGAATATCTGCCCATGTGCGCAGGCTTTGCGGTCGATGCAGGCCTTGACTACGAGGAGGGCTGGCGCGCCATTACGGTCAACCCCGCCAATCAGACCGGCATCGGCGACCGCGTGGGCAGCCTGGAGGTTGGCAAGGACGGCGACGTGGTCATCTGGCAGGACGACCCCTTGACCGTCGTCGGCGCAAAGGCTTATCTGACCACGGTGAACGGAAAAATCGTATATCAGGCAGAATAATTCACAAAAACAGATACCGCCAAGAGCAACTGCGTTGCTCTTGGCGGTTTTTACTTTTTGAGTTGCTTGATCATTCCTTGACGCGATAAACCAAAATCTTGCTTTGATACTTCTCCGGAACGGTAACGGTCAAGCCTTCTTGGACAAGCACCTTGCCCGCGATCTCCCACGTCTGCTCGGTGTCGATATCGGTCACGGTGTAGATCGCCTCGGGATCCAGTCCTTCCAGTACGTAAGAAGAGGTGACACAGTTGGACTCTGCACGGCGGAAGACCATCACAATGCCATCCCCCTCTTCGGGTCTGTCATATCGGTAAGCTGCCCAGCCGCCGTGTGCATACGACCAGCCGCCATTCTCCAAGGGATAAAAATCGCAGGAGAAATAGGGCTGCAACGCGCGATACTCGTCGCACATCTTCTTCATCCAGGCACACTTTTCCTCGTCGGGCTCAGGGCGGTCGGGACGGTCAGTCCACCACCAGCTGCCCACAAAGCAGGGTGCGTAGGAGCTTCTGGTTGCATAGGTGTCCCCCATCCTCTTGCACACACCGCCCGAGCAAGGCACCAGGCGGTTATAGCCAAACATCTGCGTCTGGATCGCATCGGGGTCAAGATCGGGCTCGCAAAAGGCGTCGGTTCGCCAGATCGGAATGGCTCTTTGCAAAGACTCGAAGTCGATGCGTCGGCCACCCGACGCGCAGTTGTCGATCACCAGATCGGGATACTTGGCGCGCAGATCGTCCCAAAGGCGATAAAGGTTCATGATATACTTGATCTCGTTGATACCGCCGCGATCCACCTCGTCGGTAATGCGCCAGGATTGCAGCGGCTCCATATTGAAGTCCTGGCGGAAGCACTTGATCTGCAAGGTATCGATAAAGGAGCAGATCACCCGGAACAGATACTCGCGCACCTCGTCCTTGTCAAGGCGCAAAAGCAGATAGAATCCGTCCAGAGGATACAGCCAATCGGGGTGCTCAAGGGCAAGATCCGTACCGGGATACGCGCGCTCCGGCTCCATCCAAAGTAAAAATTTCATGCCTGATTCATGCACGGTTCTGACCACGTCCCGAAGGCCGTCGGGGTGCTCATCGGGGCGCACCTGCCAGTTGCCCACCTGCTTATACCAGTCGGCCGCCCCCGGCATGCCCCCCTTTCCGTACCAGCCCGCATCGATCCAATAGTAATTGGCCTTGACGCCGTGATCGCGGAATTTATTCAAATGGTAAAGGTGTCTTTCAGTCGTCAGGCCCATGCCCTCCAGGGCAAAAGGAAATTGCTCGGGAGTAAAAGGACACAGCTCATGCTTGATCAGACGGCGGAGCTGATTGCTGCCCTGCACGCGGCTGCCGCGATACTCCATAAGCAAAATGGAGGATGTGCGAATGCGCTCACCGGGATGCAGCTTGAATGCGGTGTAGTCAAGACCGGTCTTGAGCTCCAGCGTATCCCCCTGCGTGTGTGCAAAGGCAGCACGCCACTGACCCGACCAACCAACCACGGCAAACAACCCACGATTTTCGGTATGGAATTCAAAGAAAGGCATTTGCCCGCTCGAAGAGCGACCGCCCAGAGGGTGGAAGGAGCGCGATCTGCCCAAAGTCATTTTGGTCTCGTGCACCTTGCATTCCTCTGCAATACGGTCGGAATACAGATAGGCCTCATAACCTGCGCATCCGTCGGTATCGTACAAGGAAAGCGGCGGCGTCACGCCGGGAGTCTCGGCAAAGCACCAGGTTGCGTCGCAATCCAGCACTTCACTGATCAGACCACTGTCGTACTCTCCTTTGTTTTCAAACCAGAGCATCCAACTGATTGCATTGTACTTGGGATATTCCTTGATATGCAGCTCAACGCACAATCCGTCCGAGAGCTCGTACAGACGACCGTAATCGGTCACGGTTACCTTCGCATCTGCAAGGTCAAAGAGCTTTCCTCTGTACTTGAATGAAAAACGAGGCACGGTATTCATAAAATTCCCCTTCCGTTGCTTGCAATTTTATAACTTCATTATAATTCATTATAATCAAGGCCTGACCGATTGTCAAGGAAATAAGACAAATAGACAGAAAATACAGACTAAAATACACGTGTTGTTTGTGCAGGCTTGACAAAGATAAAACATGCATGCTACAATTATTGTACAATCAATCACATTTTCTCAGCCGAGAAGAAAGGATGAGCGAATGACGCCAAAAAGATTTCTTTGCTACATATTGGGACTTGCCTCCCTTTTGACAGTCCTTACCTCTTGTAAGGATACCAAGAGCCCGGAGGATCAGACGTCCGATACAATTGTCTCGGAGCAGCCGGAGCAAACCACCGTAGCCGAGCAGACTGAGCCGGAGCCCGAGCCACTTCCCTATCTGATCCCCTACCCCGATCGCATCAATCTGGCAGAGCTGGACACGGCGGTATTTAAAACAGCATTCGGGCGAGGCATCGCGACCACGATCACGCAAAGCGCAAACGGTCTTGAAGCCAAAGCCAAGAACGAGTCACGTGACCCCGGCTTTTCCTGGAACATCGACAGCATGTACGCCAAGGCGGGATATCCGATCAACGAGCAAACGGGTGGCTATGTACCCTTTACCCCGGAGCAAAAAAAGGTCATCGTATTCAAAATCCAAGCCGAATGGGGCGGTGCTTTCGAAATGTTTTATGCGACGAACGAGCGTGAGCACGCCAAGGGAAAATACTCCATAACGGAGCTTTACAAAAGTGACTTTGATTTCTTTGGAGAGCGCGTATGGCAGTATGTGATTTTCGAGGCAGACGAGACCACCGAGGATTGGTGCGTACGATTTAACGACGGCTTCCGCCTGGATTATTCCAACTTTGTCAACAAGGATGATCTGTTCATCCTTGGAGCAATCGCGTTTTGCGCAGACCGCGCCGAGGCCGAGGCATATATTGCCAAGGATCGCGGTGCGCCGGATCCCGTGCCTGAGGTAGATGTGGGATATTACGTCTGCCTTTACGAGGACAGATTGCACCTGCCCGAGGATAACGTCAGAGATGTATTCTCTACGTTGGACGAGGCACGCGAGTATTGTGACAAGTACATGAAGTACGGATATCGCGTGGCAAACGAAAAGGGCGAGGTGGTATATACCCCCTATTCCCTGTTGCAGACCAACCTTTTGCGCGAGGGATATTGCATTGTCAACTACGCAAGAGAGGAAAAATTCAAGTACGGAGATTCCTGCACCAATCCCGGTATCAACCACGGTCCGCACCGCTCCAGCTGCGACAGACTTGTGGACTGGATTCTGTACCGCGCAGGATTTACCGACCAGCCCCTGGTACAGGGGAAGGTGGTATCCAACCTGCACCCATGGTGCGAGGAGATGGGCTTTGAAAAGATCACGAATATCGAGGATCTGCGCGCGGGAGACATCGTATTCGTCCGTCCTGCCGGCGACGGCGGACCGCAGCACGTCTTTATCCTTGCATCCGACCCCAAGGATGGCAATGCGTTGCGCTATGACCACGGCTCGGACTCGCGTATCATGAATAAAAAGCAGCCCACCAGAGAGCCTGTCAGCTACGGTGAC
>JAFQUG010000156.1 GCA_017408625.1 Clostridia bacterium
CAGATCGAGCCGCCGCCGATACCGACCTTGATGAAATCCGCGCCGCAATCGGCAAGGAAACGGAAGCCCTCACCGTCCACGACGTTACCTGCGCCGACCTTCACGCTCTCGCCGTACTTCTCACGAACGAAGGCGATGGTGCGCTTCTGCCACTCGGAATAGCCCTCCGAGGAGTCGATGCACAGCACGTCTGCGCCTGCCTCAACAAGTGCGGGCACGCGCTCTGCATAGTCACGGGTATTGATGCCCGCGCCCACGATGTAACGCTTTTGGTCATCCAGCAGCTCCATGGGATTCTTCTTGTGCTGGTCGTAGTCCTTGCGGAACACGAAATAGCACAGCTTGCCGTCCTTGGAGACGATGGGCAGCGAGTTGAGCTTGTTCTCCCAAATAATATCGTTTGCTTCCTTGAGCGTGGTGCCCTCGGGCGCGGTAATGAGCTTTTCCAGAGGAGTCATGAAGGTGGCGATCTTGTCGCTCATCTCCATGCGACTGATGCGGTAATCGCGACCCGTTACGATGCCTAGCAGCTTGCCGTTGGGCGTACCGTCCTCGGTGATGGCAACGGTGGAGTGTCCGCTTTGCGCCTTGAGCTCCAGCACGTCGGCAAGGGTCTGATCGGGGCGCAGATTGGAATCGCTGCGCACAAAGCCTGCCTTATAGCCCTTGACCTTGGCGACCATGGCCGCCTCGTCCTCAATGCTCTGCGAGCCGTAAATGAAGGAGACACCGCCCTCCTGTGCCAGCGCAACGGCAAGGCGGTCGCCCGAGACCGACTGCATGATGGCCGAGACCAGCGGAATATTCATCGAAAGCGCGGGCTCCTCGCCGCGGCGGTAACGCACGAGAGGCGTACGCAACGACACATTCGAGGGAATGCATTCACTCGAGGAATAGCCCGGAACCAGCAGATATTCGTTAAAGGTATGCGAGGGCTCGGAGTAATAAGTTGCCATAAATCGGTCTCCTTTTCGGATTTATCAAAATATTTGATTTATTATACTACAATTTTTTTGATTTTGCAAGAGGGTGATGAAAATTGTCAGATTTTTTTTGGAATCAGGCCGCCAACCAAAATGATCAGGATCAAAATAGGGAGCACAAAGCGGAAATAGTGGCGCAGGGCGCGGGGCATTTTCAAGCCCTTGCCCGTATTACATTCCTCCAAATAATTGTCAAAGCCCCAGCCCCAGCGGGTCACGCAGAACAACAGATAGATCAGCGCGCCAAGGGGCAAGAGCAGGTTGCTGACGATGAAATCCTCGGTATCCAGAATATCTCTGCCGCCGATCAGCTTGACGTCGCTCCAGACGTTGTAGCCGAGGATGCACGGCAGGCTGGCCACAAGGATAAAGACGGCGTTGACCACGACCGATTTGATCTTGGAAAGACGCAAATTCTCCTCGGTTGCGGCAATGAGATTTTGGAATACGGCAATGATGGTGGTAAAGCTGGCGAAGGACATAAAGAGGAAGAACAGCGTTCCCCAGAGTCGACCGCCCGCCATGTTGGCAAAGACACGGGGCAGCGTAATGAAGATCAGCGAAGGGCCTGCGTCCGGCTGAACACCGAAGGAGAAGCAGGCGGGGAAAATGATCAGCCCCGACATCAGCGCGACAAAGGTATCCAGACTGCAAATACGCACCGACTCGCCAAGCAGTGTGTGCTCACGGGACATGTAGCTGCCGAAGATCTCCATGGAAGCAATACCGAGACTTAAGGTAAAGAAGGCCTGATTCATGGCCGCAGTGATCACGTTCCAAAGCCCCTGATCCCACGCACGCTCAAAATCGGGCAGCAGATAGAACTTGATGCCCTCCCCTGCTCCGTCCAGCGTACAGCTGTTTACCGCAAGCACCACGATCAGCACAAGGAGTCCGAGCATCATCCATTTGGAAATGCGCTCCAGTCCCTTTTGCACCCCGAAGCTGCAAACAAGAAAGCCTGCGACCGTAATAATTGCCATCCAAAGGATCATCTCCCATGGGCTTGCCAGCATTTCGGAAAACACGCTGCCGACCGCATCCGAACTCACACCAACAAAGCGACCTGTGAGAAACTTGACAAAATAGCCGAACATCCAGCCCGCAACCGTGGTGTAATACATCATCAGCAGATAGCAGCCAAGGATGCAGAACCATCCGTGGATGTGCCATTTATGCCCCGGCTTTTCGAGTGCGCGATAGCTCCCCACCGCGCCCTGACGGCTCGCACGTCCCACGGCGAACTCCATGGTCAGCACGGGCACGCCCATGATGAACAGGAACAACAGATAAAACAGCACAAACGCACCGCCGCCGTTCGCCCCCGTCACATACGGGAACTTCCACACGTTGCCGATGCCGATGGCACACCCCGCGCTCACCAAAATAAAGCCGAGGTTGGATTTGAATTTTTCACGATTTGCCATAGTAACGTCCTTTTCTTTTTTCTTACCGATTATTGTATCACACTCCACGCATAAAGTCAACTGCTTGAGTGGAGTTTTACCGATTGTCACTACATACAAAAATGTGTCGGTTTTGTGAAGTTTTTTTGTTTTGTTGCATTGACACATCGAAAAGCGAATGATATAATAAGGATAGTCATCGGGCAATCGATCGACGAATACAAAAAGAAACGGAGAATGCTATGAACAAGTTTTCCAAGCTTCTTGGCTTCGACCCCCTCGCCAAGAAGACAAGCGTCAAAACCGAGATCATTGCGGGCATCGTTACGTTCCTTGCAATGGCCTACATTTTGACGGTCAACCCCAACCAGATCCTGTACGCGAGCACATCAGACCCCAGATGGTCCTCCCTGTTCATCGCCACAGCGTTTGGCGCGATCATCGGCACACTGCTGATGGCCTTCCTTGCCAAGATGCCGCTGGCACAAGCGTCGGGTATGGGTTTGAACTCGCTGCTCGGTACGATCATCGGCGGCGGCGTCGGCGCTTACAGCGTTTACGTGTTTGAGTTTACGGTCGGTCAGGCGTTTATGATGGTGCTGATTTCGGGTATCATCTTCCTTCTGCTCTCCCTGATCTCGATCAAAGGAAAGACCGTTCGTGAGCTGGTATTTGACGGTATGCCCGTTTCGATACGCAGCGCGATCTCGGTCGGCATCGGCTTGTTCATTGCCTATATCGGCTTCCAGAACGCACAGGTCATCGTTGCCAATCAGTACACGCAGGTCGCTCTTGCAGACTTCACCAATTGGGATACCTGCAAGACTGCTGTTGTTGCATTGATCGGCCTGTTCCTCATCGCAATTCTGGATAAGCTCAATGTCAAGGGCTCCGTGATCCTCGGCATCCTCGGTGCGACCGTTGTCGGCATTCCCTTCGGCGTGACCAATGTCAAGGTCATCACCGGCTCCGAGGGCGTTTCTTGGAAATTCTGGGAGAACCTTGCAAACTTCTTTACCGTTGGCGAGAACAGCGTATTCGGCTCCTTCACCGACGTATTCTCCACCGGCTTCCCCGCAGGCTCTCTCTTTACCGTGATCATGCTGATCATCACGATGTGCATGATCGATATGTTCGATACGATGGGCACGATCGTGGGCTGCTGCGGCGGTAACCGCATCCTCTCCGACGAAAACAACAAGCCCCACAACTACGGTAAGATTATGATGTCCGATGCAATCGCGACCTGCGCGGGCTCTATGCTCGGCACCTCCACCGTCACCACCTTCGTGGAGTCGGGTGCAGGCGTTTCCGCAGGCGGCAGAACGGGTCTTACGGCCTTCACCACCGCTTGTATGTTCCTGCTTGCCATTTTTGCAATGCCAATGTTCGCGATGATCCCCTCCGCTGCGACCGCAGCTGCGCTGATCTACGTGGGCGTTCTGATGATGAAGCACAACATCAAGAGTGTGGATTTCAGCACTGCGATCAACGCAACCTCTGCGTTCTTGACGATCTCGGTCATGGTGCTGTCCTACTCGATCACCAAGGGCATCGGTATCGGCCTGCTCTCCTACACCATTATGTCGGCTCTTGCGTACCTCGTGGAGCTGATCGTGGCATCGGTCAAGAAGACCGAGAAGCCCACTTGGAACGTTTCGATCGTTGCGATCGTGGTGTCTGCACTCTTCGCCGTTTACTTCTTCGTTCCCGCAACGCTGTTCTGATTCAAACACAAAAAAGCCCCCACACGGGGGGCTTTTTTGTGTTTGGTGGACCCGAGGAGAATCAGAACTCTACCAACGCGCACCGCGCGTTGCCTTGAAGATTCTCTGTGCATCTTCAGCCCTTTTGCTCTCTTGGAATCTTCCGCAGGATTTCTCGCGCCCCCCGAGCACGCCAAACACAAAAAAGCCCCCACACGGGGGGCTTTTTTGTGTTTGGTGGACCCGAGGAGAATCGAACTCCTGTCCGAAAACCTATTCACAGGACCTTCTTCGTGGGTAGTCTATGCTTTGTGATTCCCTTTGGGCGGCGGTCACAGACACCCTCCACCCGCAGGTAGCCCTTTTTTGCATGATCGGTACAAGTGCGAACTCCCGATGCATGTTCACCACTGCTTGACGCCCCAACCGTGGCCGTGGTACTCCTCGGCGGGACGGGCGGCCTTAAGCCGCGGCACTGCCCTTAGGCAGCCAGTGCGACGTTTTCGTCAGCGTTTAATTTTAAGGTGAGCCTTTAACTATTGCTCAACACGCCACGCTTATCCTGCTTCAAAATCCCCGTCGAAACCTTTACGGGCCCTTATAAAAACGGCGCGTTTTTCACACCGTTATCTATTATATTGCGATTTTAAGCTATTGTCAAGTCCAAATTCAAAATTCGCGGCTACCGCCCTTATAGGCACGCTCAATGTCACGCTTGGCACTGGCGCGCGCCATATCCTCGCGCTTGTCGTAGAGCTTTGTGCCGCGGCAAAGGCCGATCTCCAGCTTCACGCGCGAGCCCACAAAATACAGCGACAGCGGGATGACCGAAAAGCCCTTTTCTGCCGATTTGCCCGAAAGGCGCAGGATCTCGCGCTTGTGCATCAGCAGCTTTTTGGGGCGCAGGGGGTCACGGTTAAACAGGTTCCCTTTTTCGTATGGGCTGATGTGCATGCCCAGTGCAAAGATCTCTCCGTTTTTGAAGGAGCAATAGGAATCCTTCAGATTGACCGCCCCTTGGCGCAGGCTTTTGACCTCGGTGCCAAACAGCTCCAGTCCTGCCTCGAATTTTTCATCCACGAAATAGTCGTGCCATGCCTTTTTGTTCTGTGCGATCACACGCCCCTGCGGCTTTCTGTCTGCCATCCTGACCCCTCCTTTTTTGAAAATTTTGCCAATTCGCTCTTATTTTATGCAGCATCAGAGCGCACAAGCCGAGCAGGCACGCGTTTTTCCCGCTTGCCGTGCTTGCTCCAGTGTACCGCTTTGAATGTTCTCGGTGCGCGTGAGGTATCCGCAATCGGAAACGCTGTGCCAAACACCGCCCTTTTGCGCCCAATAATAGACATCCTCATCCGCCTCAGGCTCTGTCTCCTGCCGATCAAGCGGTGCGGGGTCTGCGTTTTCCTTGTCATCATACACGGGCGCACTCTGCCCGTGCTCTTCCTTCGTGCTCTGAAGTGCCCATGCCGCAAGCCCTGCCAAGGCGACGCCTGCGGTTGCTAAGATCCATGCCTTTTTCACAGCTCCTCCAAAAATCGCTCAATGAGCTCCAAGCGTGACGTGCCAAATTCATAGGCACGCTTATAATCGTCGTTCTCACGGCAACACTCCTCCATGTCGCCGAATACCTCGTACAGTAGAAGCCCCGTTGTGAGATCCTCACGCGCCAGCAGCTGCTCGCACGCGGCTGCCGCAGCGGCATACTCACCGCGCCGCATAAGCAAGCGCACCGAAAGCCGTGCCGCAAAGGTTGAACCCGCATAGCGAGCAAGAAAGCGCTCCAGCACCGCATCCTCGCTACATTCCGCCGCTGAAATATAATCACACAGAATTTCACCCGATGCGCGCGCGCACTCCACCTCTTCGGTATCCAGCACGTCGGACACCAGTGTGAGAGAAAGCCCCGTCAGATACCGAAAGCAGACCGCCACGCGGGAACGCAGCCATTCCGTGTCATATACCGTTTCCTTTGCCGCGAGGAGCGCGCGATCAAACGCCGACGCCGCAAAGCGCAGCCGCCCCTCTAAAAGTGCGCGCTCTCCCCTGCCGTATTCGCACTCGGCGCGCAGTAGCCGCAGCTCATCGTCCAAAGCTTCACCCAAGGCTGCAACACGCGCAAGACAGCCGTCAAAATCCCGCTTGGTGAAGGCGTGCAGAATATTGGGCATTTCCATCATTTTGCGGTAAAAGAAGCCTTCCTGCTCCTCTGCCAGTAAAAAGCCCACGGGCACATTTAAGCGACGGGCAAGATACGACACGGTGGAGAGCGAGGGCGATGCCGTACCGTGCTCAATACAGCTGAGCATGTTGCGCGTGATCTGATCGCCCGCAAGATC
>JAFQUG010000157.1 GCA_017408625.1 Clostridia bacterium
AACGGTCAGAACCACAAGGGTCTTATGACTATGGACCGTAAGTACAAGAAGGACTCCTTCTATGCTTACAAGGCTTGGCTCCGTTCTCCCGAGGAATCCCCCTTCGTTCACATCTGCTCCCCCTCTCTCTGTTTTGGTGGGCTATCAGGGACTTGAACCCCGGACCAACCGGTTATGAGCCGGTAGCTCTGACCAACTGAGCTAATAGCCCGTCAAACGACCTATATATTATACTTGTTTTCTCTGCCCTTGTCAAGAGCATATTTGAAAATATTCTCTTTTCGCGCAAAACCACTGCAGCCCCCGCCCTTTGGCGGAGGCTGCTTGTTGATTGAATGGTCCCGGATCGGCGTCAGGTTGTAAGATCCCCATCCGTGCAATGAATGGTCACGCCCGGCTCAAACGCATTCTTAACGCCCTCTATGCGTTGCCACTGCTGCATGGTTCCGCCGTAATCAATCTCATTGAGCATGCTTGAATAAGGACCCGAACTGATATCAAAAGCCTCTATGCCTATTTTGGTTACCGATCGGGGAATGTACAGATTCGTAAGTGCATAGTTATTTGCAAACGCTTGCGTGCCGATCTCTGTCACGCCCTCGGGAATCACAACAGTCTCCAGATGTGTACAAATATGAAATGCATAATTCGGAATCTCAAGCAAACCTGTGGGCAATACCAGCTCTACAAGGCTCTTGCATCCCTGAAATGCGTACTGACCGATCACATTCGTGTTTTCGGAGCACACGACCTTTTTCAAGGTTCTGTTCTCGGTTCCGTTCGATGCAAATGCATAATCCCCTATATAGGTAACACCCGGACCCATATAGATCTCGTGAATCGTGTTGTTATCGAAAAAGGCTCTGTCTCCGATCGGGTTATTGACGTAGAGCACGGGGTCGCTGCAGTTACCTACGCCGAGGATGACGCCGTCCACAATATAAAGCCCCTCGGAATATGCGGGCGTATCAAAAATGTGCCGCACGGTTTTGGTGATACCGTCCTCAACGTAAGTTGCCACCAGCACCAATCTCTTGCCCGCGGGCAGATCGCAGATTTCGGTCGTGGTGGGAGCAAGCTCCTGCAGCAGCTCTTCCCCTTCGTAAAGTGCAAGCGTCTGAATTGTTTTCTCGCCTTCAAACGCTTCATCCCACACGGGGGTTACGGTCATTTCAGTATAGTTCACGAAGGTTTCAAGCCGCAGGGCTTGCTTGCCGTCCTCGACAAAGACCTTAACGGTGCGGTCGCCCTCCATGCGCACGTCCTTGATGCTCTCGCCGTCGATATACTTGATCGCATCGATGGTGTATTCCTGCAGGCCGTCCACGTTACCCACGTTGTACTTCAGAATCAGCGTCTCCATATCCGAGCCGCGCTCAAACATGTAGGAAGAATACTTGACGCCATTAAGCGTAAAGGAAATGATCTCAAAGCCGTCGGGGTTCTCAATATGAATGTGAATATAAATGTCCTCATTCTTGAGTGCGAAATAGGTCTGACCGAAAATAATCGGCGCGGTCTCCTGCTCGATCTCCTGCTCGGTCTCGGTTTCCGGCGCCGCGCCCGTTTCGGGATCTGTTTCGGGCTCTGTGGTCGGCACCTCCTCTTGGCCAAGCAAGGAGAAGCTATATCCGGGCAGCGTGCTTGATGCGCTGAGCAGATTGATTCCGGGAACTGAAATTCCCGTTTTGGCTTCCGACGCGCTCGGTGCGTTGTTGGAAACGGTCATGCCGCGATAGATCGGCACCTGTTTGATCACGTCGCCGGGCAGATCGGTCGTTTCTGCCATTCCCGTAGGCTGCTCTTCACCCGTAAATATTTCGGGCAGCACCGTCATGAACACCCCTGCGATCAAGCTGATGCAAACGAATGCAGCGACAAGAGAGATCAATACAACGCGGTTTCTTCTTCCCCTTCTCTGCCAGAGCTTATAGCGTTTGGCCAGGTTGCGATCCACGATCTCCTCATCAATGCCGGACACCACGTCCAGCGCAAATTCCTTCTTATCCTTACGCATTGCGGTAGCCCTCCTTGATCAGAATCTCTCGCAAGCCCTTTTTGATCTCATCCAGCTCGCGGTAGACCGTGCTCTCACTGACATGCAGCATAGCGGCAATGTCCATGATGCGATCCGCGCAATAATATCTGCAAATAAAAATGAACGCGCGCTTTTCGGGCATCTTGCGCAAATAGTCACTGAGCAGGCGACTGAGCCTGTATACCTCGTAATCGTCCGCCACCGACGGCTCGTACGGAATGCATCCGTCCAGCTCGTCCAAGGAAACGGTCATCTCGCTCGGCACACGGCTCTGTGTGTGGTTCTTTTTGTAGCGTACCACGGCAGTATTGCGCATGATCTTGGACAAAAAGACCTGAAACAGCGTAGGTTTTGCGGGCGGAATGGCATTCCACGTGCCAAGATAGGTATCGTTGAGGCATTCCTCACTGTCGAGGTCGTTGTGCAATATGTTGTAAGCAATGGTCATCAGATACTTTCCGTACTTGCGATCGGTCTCAGCAATGGCTTTCTCTTCCCTTTGCCAATACAAATCAATGATCTTCTGATCCTCCAGCAGCGGACGGGTATCCGAGGCGTCTGTTTTTCTCATGGAACTTCTCCTTTAGTTGATAGAATATATTCTCCATTACTAAAAGTATAGTTTTTTTCAAAAACCTCTCACGTTTTTGGGAAATTTCTCAATATTTTCAAAAAGGAGCGAAAAATCGCTCCCTTTTGCAATGATTCACGGCTGCTTGACAAACTCCGCGCCGTTGCTGACAAACACGATGGTGCCATCAAGATCGGTGCGGTAGACCTGCATCTCTCGCTCAGCATATCTGTCCAGCACGGGCTGGTTGGGATGGCCATACTTGTTGCCCGTACCGCAGGAAATGACCGCGATCTCTGCGTCAATGGCATCCAGAAATTCGTCGCAGGACGAGGAGGACGAGCCGTGGTGACCCGATTTGAGAATGTCGCAATCCAATGCGCTTGAGCCGTACTTTGCAACGATCTCCTTTTCCGAAACGCTCTCGGCGTCTCCCGTCAGGATCATGGAGGTCGAGCCGTAGGTCACCTTGGTCACAAGGCTCCAGTCGTTGAGGTCGTTATAATCCTTGGAATTTGGAGCTAAGAACAAAAATTCCAGCTCACCAAGGCTGAAGGTGCTGCCGCTCGTGGCATAGCTGACCGCCGTACCCTGCTCCTCTGCGCCCTCCATCATGCGGGTATAGTCACCCGTAGCCACAAAGGTATCGGTATCCACCTCGGAATTGGGCATGATCAGATTGAGCACCTCGAATTCTTCAAAGATCATATCCATACTGCCGATATGGTCCTCGTGCGGGTGGGTCGCGATCACGCAATTCAGCGTGGTCACGCCAAGATCATCCAGATACCCCTCCAGCGCATCGGCGCAGTCGTTGTCTCCCGCGTCGACCAGCACGTTGCCGGCAGGTGCCATGATCAGAATGCTGTCCGATTGTCCAACGTCAAAGAAATACACCCGGATCTCTCCGTCCAGCGCAACTCTTTCGGGCTTTGGCAAAAGATCGACCACGAAATCCACAAAATCGTTATATTTATCTACAAACACCTCATCCACAAGGTCGTTGGGCAAGATCTTATCCAATGCCTTTTCCACGCCCTTGCCGACAAAGCCGTCCAAAAAATCCTCAACCGTATTTGCGGGAATGACGCCCGACATGGCAAGCACC
>JAFQUG010000158.1 GCA_017408625.1 Clostridia bacterium
CCCAAATGGGATCTGTCGAGCCAGGCTCTTTATACCGACCTTGATAAGATGATGGCTGAGCAGGAATTTGACATGGTGGATATTTGTCTGCCTACATATCTTCACAAGGAATATGCCTGCCGTATGCTTCGCGCCGGCAAGCACGTGCTGAGTGAAAAGCCAATGTCTCTGAGCAGCGCCGACTGTCAGGAAATGCTGGACACAGCAAAAGAGTGCGGCAAGCGTCTTATGATCGGTCAGTGCCTGCGCTTTGAGCCCCTCTATCTGTTCATTAAGGATGCTATTGAAAATAATGCCTTCGGCAAGGTAAGATACGCAATGTTCGACCGTCTCAGCGCCCATCCCAAATGGGGCTTTGAGCATTGGTACTGCGACACTGCCCGCAGCGGCGGTGCAATCATGGACCTTCACATCCACGACGTGGATATGGTGCGGTTCCTGTTTGGCGAGCCTGAGGCTGTTTCGGTGCTTTCTTACGATACCGAAACCCGCTGGGCTGTCATAAACAGCCGCTTTGATTACGGAGATGGCAAGATAGTTATCGCAAACGCATCCTGGGACGAAAGCCGTACCACCAGATTCCACATGACCTACCGCATCAGATTTGACAAGGCTGAGGTTATTCTTGAGGGCGGTAAGGTTATGGTATATCCCGACGAGGGCGAGGCCTACGAGGCTAAGCTCGACCGTGCTGACCGTATGGCAGAGGAGATCAAGTTCCTGGCTATGAGCATTCTTGAGGATGTTGAGAACACCAAGAATCCTCCCGAGAGCGCTATGCTGACTGTAAAGCTTGTTGAGGCTCTCCGAGAGAGCGCCGACAATAACGGAAAAATCATTAAACTGTAAATAAATAACAAAGGAGAACAAGAGAAATGAGTGAGTTCCATCTGATTGATCACCCCCTGATCACACACAAGCTGTCTATTATGCGTAACAAGAAGACCGGCTCCAAGGATTTTCGCGAGCTTTTGGACGAGATCTCCACGCTGATGGGCTATGAAATCACTCGCGACCTTCCCCTGGAGGACGTGACAATTGAAACACCTATCACCAAAATGAAGGCAAAAATGATCTCCGGTAAAAAGCTGGCTATAGTGCCCATTCTTCGTGCAGGTCTTGGCATGGTAGACGGACTGCAGAGACTTGTGCCCGTTGCTAAGGTTGGACACATTGGTCTGTACCGTGACCCCGATACTCATATGCCCGTTGAGTACTATTGCAAGCTGCCCTTTGATATTGAGGACAGAATCGTTATCCTGGTAGATCCCATGCTGGCTACCGGTGGCTCTGCTTCCGACGCGCTGACAATGCTGAAAAAGCGCGGCTGTAAGCATATTCGCCTTATGTGCCTTGTTGCTGCTCCCGAGGGCGTGGCAAAGGTTCAGCAGGACCATCCCGACGTTGATATTTTCAGCGCTGCTCTTGACGAGCGTCTTAATGAGCACGCATATATCGTTCCGGGTCTTGGCGATGCAGGCGACCGTATATTCGGTACAAAATAAATTTATCAGACATAGCAATGGAGGACTGCATGTCCTCCATTGTTTGTATAAAGAGGTTTGTTGCAAATGCAAATTCTGAAGATCAAACGCAACGATGCGGGGCAGAGACTGGATAAGTTCCTTTCCAAGGCGGTAAAGGGCCTGCCTGCGTCGCTGATGTACAAGTTTATTCGGACTAAAAAGATAAAAGTCAATCGCAAGCGCGCTGAGCAAAATTATATTTTGCAGGAGGGCGACGAGATACAGCTGTTCATCAAGGATGAGTTTTTTGACTCTCCCGAAAAGGATACAAGCATCGAAACCTTGTCCTCCATCCGCCCTAAGCTGTCGGTTGTGTACGAGGATAAGAATATTATTCTGCTCAACAAACGTCCCGGTGTGTTGGTTCACGAGGATACCGAGGGAGCAGATAACACCTTGAATATGCATCTCAAAGCGTATCTGTATCAGCACGGTGAATATGACCCCGAGGATGAGCAATCCTTTGCTCCTGCGCTTTGCAACCGTATCGACCGAAATACAGGCGGTATTGTTATTGCGGCCAAAACAGCAGAGGCTCTGCGCGTCATGAATCAAAAAATTAAAGACGGTCAAGTCTCGAAATTCTATGTTTGTGCTGTCCATGGGGTGCCGAAAGTCAAGCAAGCCACACTTACAGCCTGGCTCAAAAAGGATAGCTCCAATAACATGGTTACAATTTCGGACGACAAGCGCCCGGGTTATAAAGAGATAATCACAAAGTACCGAGTGCTCAAGACGCGGGGCGACAGAGCTCTGCTTGAGATAGATCTGGTTACCGGACGTACACATCAGATACGCGCCCAGATGGCTCATATCGGTCACCCGCTTCTGGGCGAGGGCAAATATGCAAATAACCGCGCCGACAGAGCTGAGGGCTATAAATATCAGGCTCTTTACGCTTATCGTATTCGCTTCGACTTCGTTGGAAACGACGCTCTCGCATATCTTGCGGGAAAGGAATTTTCGCTGGGAGGGGAAGAAATATGGTTTCTTGGGGAGTTTTGATGGATAAGCTGTGTGGGCGTCGGACGGGGCGTGGTGCGCGTTTTATTATGCTTGCCACAGGAGGTATGCTGACTGCCCTGACCGTTGTCTTGCCACAGATCGGCCTGCTGGAATGGATCACGCTCATTCCTGCCGCGCTTGCAATTCTCGGCATAATGGCAGATGAGAATACCAAGCTTCGTCAAGCCTATGGCTACGGTTTGTTCTTTTTTATGAGCTATTACTGCGTTATTTACCTTTGGTTTGTGACGCTGTATCCTTTGGAATTTACCGGGATGAGCCGCGGCGCAGCTGTAGTAGTGGTAATTGCCGGCTGGTTTGGCTTGTCCTTACTGCAGTCGCTGTCGGGCGGACTTGTATTCGTCCTGCTTGCTTGGATCGGACGGAGTCACCTTGTCAACCGCTTGGCACTTTTAAAGCCTGCTCTTGCAGGTGCGCTGTGGGGGATATTTGAATGGAGCCAGACCTTCTTTTGGATTGGCGTTCCGTGGGGGAGACTGCCCATCGGACAAACACAATCATTGCTGATGCTACGATCTTCTGCATTGTTTGGCTCGTATTTTGTCACGTTTGCCATTGTTGCAGTGAATTTTCTGTTGGCGATGTGCTTGATGGAACGCCCAAAAATCAAGCTATACTCGCTGTGTGCCGGAGGGCTTGTAGTACTTCAACTGCTGCTTGGTATCAGTGCTACATTGCTGTACCGACCTGCCGAGCAAGACACAGTAACCGTCGCGGCAATTCAAGGAAATATATCCTCGTCCGAAAAATGGGATATGATGCCTGAGGACGTGCTGGATGTTTACGAGGAGCTGTCGTTGGCTGCGGCAGCCGAGGGGGCAGAGCTTATCGTTTGGCCTGAGACGGCCATTCCTATTGCCCTTGAACGAAATCCGACTCGGGTTGCGCGTATGAAACGGATTGCTCAAAGCTGTGATGCTGATATATTGATCGGTATGTTTACCGACGACGAGCAGGGAAGACAGCAAAATACTTTAGTGTTGTTCCACCGTGATGGAACTATTGGCGAGCAAACTTATGTTAAACGTCGCTTGGTGCCTTTTGGTGAATACGTTCCCATGCGCAAGGTTATCGAGACACTTATACCGCCGCTTACTGAGGTAGCCATGCTGGAAGAGGATCTTGCTCCGGGGCGTGACAGCGGTCTTATTGATTGGAATGGAATGAAGCTTGGCTCCCTGATCTGCTTTGATTCTATATATGAAAGCGAAACGTTACAAAGCGTTCGCGACGGAGCAGACCTTGTGATCTTATCTACTAACGATTCGTGGTTCTTTGATTCTGCGGCGGTCCATATGCACAATGCGCAAGCGTCCATGCGTGCAATCGAGAGCGGTCGATATATAGTCCGCGCGGCAAGCACGGGTGTCTCTTCGGTTATTTCGCCTACG